>CAZRKL010000058.1:0-15288 GCA_964600595.1 uncultured Leptolinea sp. | reverse complement strand
AATCAGTCAAATATTAACCGCTGCCATGCTATCCACTGGAATAGAACCCCCCAGACCTCCCGCTTTTCATATTCTCGCAGATAAAGAGATTTCAAAAGGTAATGTTTCCATCCAACCCCTAAAAAAACACATTGAAACTAGTGAAACACAGAATTTGAATAAAGATGGTTTTCTAAAATCTTCCGTAAATTCAGCTTTAGTGGATGAGGAAATCCATGGATTTTTCACGAGTAATTCCGGACCTGTCTATACTCTGGATAAACACGTTGTTAATATTGGAAGACGTGAAGATAACGATATCATTTTGGCAGACCCGAGAGTTTCCCGGCACCATGCACAAATCAGGAGGGTCAGGAATTCTTTTGTGTTATTCGATCTAAATTCCACTGGTGGAACAATGGTCAATGATAAGACAATTAGTCAGATCACCCTGGCAACAGGTGATGTAGTTTCATTTGCCGGTGTAATTCTCATTTATGGACAGGAAATCATCCGCACACCCTCAGAAGAAACAAATGACCTCAATGGATCAACCCACAAACCAATAATTGAAAGTGACACAACCGGAGGGGGAGAAATCCTGTGAGTGAGATTATTCTGCTTGCTATCCGATTGGGAATAGTTATCCTATTCTTGGTTTTTATAGGTTGGATAGGGTACATCATTTGGATCGATTTTAACCGGAAGGATATAGATGTTGAGAGAATAAGCATTCCACCCATGACCCTCAGATTTGCTGACCAGCAGAGTGAAAGAGTGGAGTTCTTCACCCGTCCGGTGATTACAATTGGACGAGACCCCACCTGCGATTGTATTCTTTATGATAAATCGGTATCTTCCCGTCAGACAAGATTATCATTCCATCATAACCAATGGTGGGTAGAAGATCTAAATTCCACAAACGGGACATTCTTAAACAGAGAGAAAATTACACAACCGACAGTAGTGATTAGCGATGATGAGATTTCTTGCGGTTCAACACACATTCTGTTACAGATTGGCACTCCCTTGTCTTGATAATTCGGAGATAAAAAAATGAATCAGACTCCTTCTACTGCAATTATTGGTGGTTCCGGCCTTTACCAAATGAAAGATCTTGAAGTAATCAACAGCCTTGATATTGATACACCTTTTGGTAAACCAAGTTCACCCATTGTAATTGGGAAGCTGGAAAACCAAATTGTTGCTTTTCTTGCCAGGCACGGTATTGGACACACCATATCCCCTACTGAAGTGAATTATCGCGCGAACATTTTTGCATTGAAAATGCTTGGCGTGAGAAAGATAATATCCATCAGTGCGTGTGGATCCCTACGGGAAGACTTTCGTCCGGGTGAGATTGTTGTGCCGGATAACCTGTTCGATTTTACCAAAGACCGTGAAAGAAGTTTTTTCGGCAACGGTATTGTTGCCCACATAAGTTCAGCCAATCCATTTTGTAAATCGCTCTCAGCTATCGTAAGCGACACCATTGAGGCAGCGGGTGGATTACTGCATAGAGGTGGAACATTTATCACCATTGAAGGACCAAGATTTTCCACCAAGGCAGAATCGGATCTCTTCCGGCAGTGGGGAATGTCAATAATTGGTATGACCGCTGCGCCAGAAGCTTTTTTGGCTCGTGAAGCAGAAATGTGCTACGCGACCATGGCTCATGTTACCGATTATGATGTTTGGCACACTTCAGAAGAAGCTGTTTCTGTTGAGATGGTTATCAGAACTTTGAACAAAAACACTGAACTGGCACAAAAAGCCATTCATAGATTATTAAAGGTCTCCAACCTCTCCGATGAATGCGAATGCGAGATGGCTCTGAAAGATGCGTTAATTACCCATCCTGATCATGTGGACGCAAACCAAAAAGAAAAGCTCAGTTTGTTAGTCTCCAAATATCTGAAATAGGAGGAAATTATTTTTAAGTTTCAGGTGCCCATCCGACCCATATCAAGAAGTGTGGTCCAAAACCGGCTTTCAGCGATTACGGGTGGGATAATGTTGCTGTATGTCATCGCGCTCACGCTCTCACCATTTGTCCGCTATCAGTCGTGGGAGATAGCTCTCAATATACGCCCATGGATCGGATTCGGATTATGGTTATTTGCATTTATCATCACCCAGTTATTTTCCACTCGCCTTCTCCCAGATCATGATCCGATGATAATTCCAGTGGTTTTTTTACTGACTGGAATTGGTATCCTTACAATTTGGAGAATTTCTCCTGAACTCGGATTGAAACAGAATCTCTGGTTGATTGCCAGTTCGATAGGATTTCTAATCACAATCTGGTTCCCTAACCTCTTTAACATTCTCAGGAAGTACCGTGTTATCTGGATGGCGGCAATTTTCAGTTTAGTCTTATTGACTATCCTACCGGGAATTTTGGAAGGTGGGAGTCAGCCCAGTTTATGGATTAATATTGCCGGATTCACTTTTCAACCATCAGAGCCATTAAAACTTATTCTGATCATCTATCTTGCAGCCTATTTTTCTGATCGATTGACTTTACAGACCGCATCGTGGGCAGCAATTTTGCCCACAATCATGATGATAGGATTAGGTCTGATCTTGTTGTTACTGCAGAGAGATCTGGGTACAGCATCGTTATTGCTGGTTTTGTATGTATTCATGATTTTCCTTGTTACCAGGAAACGCCGTGTTTTCATTTTCACAGGCGTATTTTTTATTATTTCACTATTAGTGGGGTATTTTTTTATCGATGTTGTCAAGCTGCGGATTGACTCCTGGATAAATCCATGGGTAGATCCTACCAACCGATCCTATCAAATTGTTCAATCCATCATCAGTATCGCATCAGGTGGTATTCTGGGAACTGGTCCCGGGATGGGTTATCCTGGATTGGTGCCAGTTTCAGTATCAGATTTTATTTTTTCTGCGATATCTGAAGAATTGGGCTTTATCGGCTCAGCATCCATAATTTTCCTGATCATTATTCTATTCAGTCGCTACGTTAGAGCTGCCCGTTTTGCAGAAGACGCATTCAACCGTCTGCTGGTTAGTGGAGCTGCGATTCTCATCTCAATTCAGAGCTTATTAATTATCGGTGGAAATATCCGACTATTCCCGCTAACCGGTGTAACGCTCCCTTATATATCTTATGGGGGATCCTCTCTCTTTACCTGCATGGTGATAACCGCACTAGTGTTACGAACCACCCAACTCCGCGGGCAACTCCCGCAATCAGATCAGATCGAGCATACGCTTCGGATATTCGTTTTTCCATTAATATCAGCCTTTCTGGCACTATGCATTTTATTCCTGCCCATCTGGTCAGTATTTCGCCAAAGTGACCTGATCCAACGAAGTGATAATTTGCGACGGTCATTAAATGATAGTTTTGTCATCCGTGGCTCGATTCTCGACCGAAATAATAATGCGATCAATAAATCTGAAGGAGAAGTAGGTCAGTACCAGAGGAAATTCATCTACCCAGATTTGGCAGTCGTGACCGGTTACGCAGACACGGTCTATGGTTTATCTGGTGTGGAACAAAGTCTCGATGGCATTCTCAGAGGAGAAGAAGGTTATTCGCCCATCAGCATCTGGTGGAATCGAATTATTAGAAGCCAGCCTCTTCCGGGATTGGATGTCCGCCTGTCGCTGGACCTGACTTATCAGAATTATCTTGATATGGCTATCCAGGATCTTGATGGAGCAGCTGTATTGTTAAATTCCCGAACCGGTGAGATATTGGGAATGGCGTCATCTCCCAACTTTGACCCCACTACCCTCGAAGAAAACTGGTTAGAACTCACTACTGATAAAGATTCTCCGTTATTGAACCGAGCGATTGCAGGGAAATACCCGGCAGGTACGACAACCGGTGTATTTCTTTATGCGCAGAGTATTGAAAGCCAATTAGGTGTGCCCATCTTCCCCGCTGATTCTGTATCATATAAAGGACGCGAAATTAAATGCAGCCAGGCGATAGATTCGAACAATGATCCCCTCAGAGAAGCTTTACAAAAATCATGTCCAGAAACCAATTTATCTATCGCCAGAATATTGGGTAAGGAAAGAATGCACACCTTGTATCAGCAACTTGGCTGGTATTCAACCCCGTCCCTTGCCCTTCCCCATGCTCAGATTGTTTCATCATCAGAAATTGAAAATCTGAAAGCAGCTTCCATCGGTCAGGAAGGACTGACCATTACTCCGTTACAAATGGCATTAGCCGCATCAGCATTTAGTAACGATGGTTTTAGACCTTCACCGCGGTTGGTTCAAGCATATCGCACACCCGAAGGTACCTGGGAGTTGGTAAGTAACCAGGTTGAAAGTATCCGGATATTTTCCATTCAGACAATTCGGGACGTGCAAGATAATACTGATTTAGGTGATCTTCCAGCATGGGGTGTTCTCGGTAGTGGTATCAGTGGAAACGACCGTACTGTCACCTGGTTTGTTAGTGGAACTAATCTGGAGTGGAAGGGTACGCCCCTTACTCTTGTAATTATGGCAGAAGATGCCCAGAATAACCTGGTACTCCAAAAAGGCAGAGATCTTCTTCGTACTTTCCTGTTAAATTAAAACGCGCAGGGCAATCCCCGCGCGTTTATTGGTTTTTGTTATTTCACACGTAGAAAGTGGCGTTTGCCCACCTGTAAAACTCCCGGCTTCGGAAAAGGCTCGGAGGCTGATGTGATCACTTCACCATCCAGCTTCACTCCCTTCTGGTCCACCAGCCGTCTTGCATCGCTGCGGGAATTGACCAGTCCAGAATCAAGCAGTACATCTAACACAGTTTGATCCGGTTTTAAAGAGTAATCTGGCATTTGGTCAGGTACATCCTTTTTCTGGAACATCTTGATGAAACTTTCTTGAGCATCATTAGCCATCTCATCGTTATAGAACGAGCTGGTTATTTCCCAGGCAAGCTGCATCTTTGCATCGCGTGGATGCAATCTTCCTTCTTTCAGGTCATTTTCATGTGCTGTAATCTGGCGCGGCTGCCATCGGGTAACCAGCCTGGCATATGACGGCATTGCAGAATCTGGGATACTCATTACTTTTCCGTACATATCTTCTGCGGTTGTATTAATGGGGATGTGGTTCCCCAGGCTTTTACTCATCTTTACTACCCCATCAGTACCCGGCAAAATACCCAGGATGATGGCAATATTAGGCTTTTCACCAAAATATGTCATGATCTTTCTGGCAGCCGTGACAATGTTGAAAAGTTGATCCGTTCCGCCGATCTGAATATCGGTTTTTAACGCGTATGCATCATAACCCTGCATAATGGCATAAAAGGTCTCATGAAGGTATACTGCATCGCCCTTTTCCCAACGCAATTTGAAATTTTCCCGGGTCAGGAACTGCTGAATAGTAAAGTTGCTGCCTATCTTTATTAGATCAGCAAATGTAAGTTTAGATAACCATTCTGCATTGTACCGAATGACAGTTTTTTGCGGGTCCAGAATCTTAAAAGCCTGTTCTGCGTAAGTTCGGGCATTATCTTCCACTTCCTGGGCGGTTAACTGCGGACGCAAAATATCTTTATCAGATGGGTCTCCGATAAGTGAGGTAAAGTTACCTATGAGGAAAGTAACCTCATGACCGAGTTCCTGAAACTGGCGCATTTTCCGCATAGTCACAGTATGCCCCAGATGCAAATCTGCTTTCCGTGGGTCATAGCCAGTATAGATGCGTAAAGGGCGCCCAGTTTTATCCGCTTCAATCAGGCGTTCCTTTAATTCTTTCGCCATTGCCTGTTTCAGTGCTTCATCACCATATTCAGTTCCCTGCAAAAAGTACTGTACTTGTTCATCTATGTTCATGCAGAATTCCTCCAAATATTATTAACAAAAAGCGCCCTCGCGGTGAGGGCGCACCTAACTCCGCGAGATTGTGGGAAATTATTGGTAATAATAATTCCATTCCATGTGCTAATTATACCGAAGATGCGTGGTTTTGGATGGTTTCTTTTATTTGCCCAAAATATTTTTGAGAGCATCGGGCAAATCTGGATATTTAAAAGTAAAACCTGCTGTTAATAATGATTCAGGCAATACCTTTTGCCCCTCAAGAACCAGAACAGACATTTCACCCAGGATAGATTTTAATGCAAAACCAGGAACTGGCATCCAATAAGGACGGTTCAATACTCTCGCAATCTGCCTGCCCATTTCAGCATTTTGCACAGGATTGGGTGATGTGAGATTGAATACTCCAGATAATTGTTTCTCGATGAGGAATTTGATTGCCGCTACCTCATCCTGCAGATGTATCCATGACAACCATTGCCTCCCTGATCCTATTGGACCTCCAACAAACAAACGAAAAGGTAGCAGCATCCGGGCAAGTGCACCTTCTTTGGGGTCAAGGACCACCCCGGTTCGAATTACCGCTCTTTTAATTCCCATGTCCTCAACAGGTTTAGAACTGTCTTCCCAAATTTTTGCAACACCAGACAGATAATCACTCCCCGTGGAAGACTTTTCAGTAAATACATTGTGTGAGCTTGTACCATAAATCCCAATTGCTGATGACTGAATGAATATTTTGGGTTTTATATTTGCTTTTATTACTGCTTCTGTAAGTAATTTTCCGGCAGTTACACGACTTTCCAGGATTTTATTCTTTTTATCATTTGTCCACCGACCTGATCCGATGTTTTCTCCCGCCAGGTTCACAATTCCGTCTGCACCATCTACAGCATGGAACCAATTGTCATTATCATCACCCCAGTTAACATATTTCAATCCGCTCTGATGTGGATTGGATGATTTTGAACGGGTCAAAACAGTAACTGAATACCCTTCATTTACTAATAAGACAGTCAACGCCCTACCGATCATCCCAGTTCCGCCAGCAATCACAATATTCATCATTGTATCCTCTAGAATTCTTCTAACTTTATTTACAAAATGAATAATTACACAAATTATTATATGATGTCTCCGGAAATATAAAAAGGCAATTTTCTCTTACCATTTCTATCTTGAAAATAAACACTGCTATAATTTGTTCATCAGGTTGGTATGACAGAATCCGTCCTTGTGCTGAACGCCAACTTCGAGCCTATTCATGTTTGCGACATCCGCAGAGCGCTCAGCCTGATCTACTCGCAAAAAGCAGCCCTCATCCAGAACGGACGCGGGGAATTTCATACTGTAAGCAGATCCTACCCAATTCCCTCCATTATTCGCCTTCAGTACATGATCCACCGCCCCAGACCGATAGTACAACTATCTCGTCACGAAATTTTGAGACGTGATCACTACACATGCCAGTATTGTGGCAAGCATGGAGGTACACTCACAATTGATCATGTTATTCCAAAAAATGCAGGTGGAAGACACTCTTGGACAAATCTAGTCGCCGCGTGCATTACATGCAACCATCATAAAGCAGCGAGAACACCGCAACAGGCAGGAATGGAGCTAATTCGCCTGCCTATTCAACCCCCCACATCAGTGTTTTATTTCTTTCAAAAATATATAAACGAAAATGAGGAATGGGAACCTTTCCTCACAGGCTGGTAATTTCCCCCAAAACCATACCATCTTGTGCAAGCAGCACTTGACCTTGATATTCCATCTTCGCTTCCTGAATAAACTGCTCCGGATCATTAACGTAAGGATAATGGATCAGAATAAGACTTTTTGTACCTGCTAGTGTAGCTACCTTACCGCATTGCCGGGGTGATGAGTGACCTTTTGCTTCCCCAGCCGCCTCGTGAATTAAATAATCAGAACCGGTTGCTAAATCTATCACAGACTGGCAAGGTTCGGTATCACAGCTATACGCAATTATTGTTTTCTTTGTGATCGACTCAAAACGCAATCCTAATGTTGGAATCAGGTGTTGAACTTCATTGCCAATAATTTTTATTTCCGAATTCTCAAGGATAGGACCGGGCATATCATGCAACTCATGGAAATTCACCTGGAAGAAATACGGCCATTTCTGCCAATCAAAGAGATCCATCATCTTTTGTATTCGTTGAATTGTGTGCGGCAGACCATGGATTGTTAGTGGATTTGTTCTCCCCATCAACCACCAATCCATGAGGAGCAAAGGCAATCCGCCCACATGATCTGGATGAAAGTGAGTAATAATAATATCCGTAATCTTATCGCAAGAAATACCCAGACCATTCAATTTTGCGATTGCGTTTGAACCTGTATCAATAAGAACCGATGTATTCTCCCCCTCTAGCAAAAAATATGTATTCTCTCTATCTACCCGTGGAATAGCATTTGATGAGCCGAGTATACGTAATTTCATCATTAATTGATTCCCTTGACATTATTGTAACAATAATCCAGCGATTCGCGGAGTAATCCATACCTCTGCGATGGCTGCCAATACCAATAGTGGGATTACTACCCCTAACATGACTTTTGCCCAATCTGCAAAAAGCGTAAGCCAAACCTCGCTAACACTACGCTGGCTGTCCGTTTTTGCGAGACCAGCCCCAATTTTTAATACCCCAGCTGTAGACAGGATCACCGCTGTTATTTCAAATACACCGTGAGGAAGAATGAAACCTACTAGATACTGCCAGGGCGCAAGATTTACCTGCTGCAATATCGCCATTAGATAACCAACAACGCCTAATGATAGAATACTTGGCAATACACCCAATACACCAAACGAAAAGAATCCCAGGAGCAGTGAGAGTAGCAAGACACGAAGATTCTGCCATCCATACGCCACAACAGATGAAATTCCCTGACCGGTCAGGAGTGGAGCCACTTCTTGATATTTGGAAGTAAAATCTGACATGCCCAGGTCATTCAATGGTATTTGGTACTTACCTGCCTGGCTGTACCCCAAGAATACTCCGATCACCAACATCAAGAACACAATTACAATTGGGATTTTCAGGTTGTTGATGGTTGAGAAGACAGTGCGATACCATTGCCATATACTGTTTGCGCCATCCAGAAATCTATTCTTAAATACTCTCCACCCCCATCGTAGATTTAGAACATCGATTTCCCTACCAAGCAATTCTTCCCGGCGGAAGTGTGCCAAACCTACCCTGATTAATAATGCGCCAAATACGCCCATCCCCAGGATTGCCCACCATAAGGTAGTGTAATCACCCCAAAACACAACAATGCTTTCCCCCTGAATCAGTAAGGCTGAGGGTATGACGATAAATGAAGCCAGTAAGTTTGCCGCCCGTACAGACGTCGTTTGCGTGGATACAATCACCGCAGCCGCCACCATTACAAAAGCCTGGACTGTCGTGAGAGCAACCAGTTGAAACAATATGATTGGTTCAGGGATTTTTACTCCCGAACTAATTAATCCGCCCAGGTAAACTGCCATACCCAGGTAACTGGATATCAGTGGAGGGACGGTAGATGACAGTAGCTTACCCAGGTATAGCTGCCAGTCTTTTAATGGCGTATTTAGCAGCGGTTCAATCGAACTTCTTTCCTTTTCACCCACAAATGTTTCCAGGGCGATCACCAGGGAAACTGATATTGGGAAAAAACCGACAACCATAAAGAGAAAGGGGATTAACCTTTCTGCTACTATTGTCGCGCCATACTTTTCTACAAATCCCAGTGCAGATTGGGCTGTGAAATTCATTAGAAACGGGAAGAATATTGTCAATCCGAGTATTGGAAAAATAATTCGCCAATCACGGAACTGATCCCGTACTTCCCGTTTTGTTATTTGTAATGCGGGTCCAATATTTGTAAGCCAGCTCATAGATCACTCTCCTGGCTGACTGTTTTTAAGTACAATTCTTCGAGACTATAATGGATTTCTTCAAGCGTAGAAAACTTAATCCCAGAGTTAACCAGCAGTGAAATAATCCGGGGATTATCTATATCTGGATTCTCAGTACGATATTTAAACCACCCTCGCTCTGCTTGAGTATCTTTAATTTCAATCTGTCCATCTGGATACCATACAAAATCGCGATCAGTAAAATTTATCTTGAACTCTGGGGCACCGATTAGATTTCGTCTGATTTCAGATAATTGCCCTTGTAAAATTATTTTGCCTCTGCGAATAATTGCAATTTGATCAGCTAATTCTTCTGCTTCCTTCAGGTTATGCGTGCAAAGGATAATGGTACGGTCTTTAGACCTCAGCTGCTTAATCGATTCGCGAACGATGTACGCGCTTTCTGGATCCATTGCAGAGGTTGGCTCATCCAATAATATTACTGGGGGATCATGGAGCAAAGTACGTACCAGCGCTAATTTTTGGCGCATCCCCTTTGAGTACTCTCCCAGACGCTTTTTTCCAACATCACCCAGGCCAAATTGAATGAGCAGCTCTTCCATCCTTTGATTTGCTACAGACCGGGGAATGCTATACAGACTGCCAAAAAAACTCAGGTATTCCCGTGCATTCATCCGAACATACAATCCATGGTGCTCTGTAAGGACACCTACATTCGCACGAACCTGATCCGCGTGAGTACTAACATCAAAACCAGCTACTTTTGCTGATCCCATGGATGGTTGAAGTATAGAAGTTAACATTCGAACAGTGGTCGTCTTACCAGCGCCATTCGGCCCCAATAAGACAAGAATCTCCCCCTGCGGTACTTTTAAAGTAACCTGATCAACAGCGCAGAAGGTATCAAAATATTTTGATAAACCTTCTGCTTCGATCATTATTTTTGGCATATTTTTACTCTTGAATGGTTTCTCCGGTGTCGGTTGGATCTTCCTGTTTGGGCGATTCTGTTTTGTGGCGGATAATCAGGTAGGCAACGGATGCTACAGCAAGAATTCCCATAAATGTCTGATTAGCATTTAATCCTCCAATAGAAGATGCATCTAATCGTAAGAATTCGAGGAAAAACCTTCCTACAGGGTAAATTACTACATATAAGAGAAAAATATCTCCTGGTTTGATTTTCTTGGAAAATTTCGTACTCACCCAGAGTAGAATGCCCATATTTATTAGATTGAATATGGATTCATACAGAAATAACGGATGATAGTATTCGACATCCTGAAAACCTGCAATACGATATTGGGGTTCAATAAACAGCTTCCAGGGCAAATCTGTCGGAGAACCATATAGTTCCTGGTTCACAAAATTTCCCCATCTACCAATCGCCTGAGCAAGAGCCAGACCCGGTGCCAGGTAATCTGCCCATGCAGAAAAATTTATACCTTTTTTCTTGCAATAAAAATACAGGGCAAGAATACCACCGATTACCCCACCCGGAATTCCAAGTCCGCCATCCCATACTCTTAGAATCGCAATTGGATTTGAAAAATAGTAAGATGTGGTTAAACCCATACTTTGATTAGAATCTGTGGGGGTGAATACATGCCATAGTCTAGCGCCAATAATTCCAGCAATAAGAATCCACGGAAGAATATCCCATACGAGGTCTCCGTTATCACCGCGTTTTTTTGCCTGTCTGGAAGTAAGCCAGGCAGCGAGAAGAGCGCCGATCATAATAATCAAACCATAAAAATGGATAGATAATGGACCTAGCTGGATACCGGTTCTACTAATCATCAGACCTCAAAATGTTATGATTTTTGTTGATTCTTTTTGGTTGGATACATCAGCAGCTTTTTCTGTTCAGCTGCCTGTTTGCGCACTGCCAAAATCCTTTGAAGAGCAGTGAAATTAGCAAATATTGCGATTATCCATAATGAGACCCAGGGAATATTGAATACTAAGCCGGGCACCAGTACGATATACCTTTCCAACCTTGAAAGCACACCCACTTTTGCAGTGAACCCCAAACCTTCTGCTCTGGCTTTGGTATATGAAACCATGATACTGCCCGCCGCAGCCAGGAAAACGAGACCACTATTCAACCAGTCTGTTTGCTGTAAATAGTACGCCAGCAATCCTGCAAAGATAACCAACTCAGAGTAACGATCTGTTACCGAATCGACGAAGGCGCCAAATTCAGTAGAATCCCCTCGCAACCTCGCCATAGATCCATCCAAAGCGTCGATAGGACCCATGAGCAGGATAACCAAGCCACCGAGGGTTATGTTCCCTGTTGCCAGTAAGAATGCTCCGATACAGTTACCAATTAAACCCAATAAAGTAATCGTGTTTGGAAGTATTCCAGCCCGGTTTACAGCTCCAGCAATTCGATCTAAGAATGTTTTTGACCGGGTACGTAAAAATCTTTCCAAATTGAATTTTTCAGTTTGTGGTGATGCAGTCACATATCCATCCTAACAACAAGAGTATGACTTATCGTACCGCTTGCCTGTGTATGTGTCAAGAAATCAGACTTCGACATTTTCGTCTTCATCTGAATCGACATAGACTTCCCTCTCCCTGGAGGATCCGGTGGGGGGACCAACGATGCCCATATCTTCCAACTCATCTATCAGTGAGGCTGCACGCGGGTATCCAATGCGAAGCCGGCGTTGCAAGAGAGAAGCGCTTGCCTTTCCGGTTTGCTTGATGACATCAATTGCCTGATGAATCATCTCATCGCCGCCAGATTCGGCTTGCTCTTCCATAATCTGCTCCCAGGGTGCGGAGTTTTCCATAGGCTGGGTAATTTCCTTCTGCCAGTGTTGCAGGATCAGGTCAATTTCTTCATCAGAAACCATCACACCCTGCGCACGGATGGGCGTACCAGCTTCGGGATTGAGGAATAACATATCCCCCCTTCCCAGCAGATTTTCAGCCCCAGGTGTATCAAGAATTACACGAGAATCTGTATTAGATGCTACTGCAAATGCTATCCGTGCTGGGAAATTTGCTTTGATCAAACCTGTAACCACATCAGTTGATGGACGCTGGGTTGCCACAATCAGGTGGATTCCAGTCGCCCTTGCAAGCTGAGCCAGCCGAACAAGCGCCGGTTCAGTCTGAGTGGGGGCATTCATCATCAAATCAGCCAATTCATCAATGATAACCACGATTCGCGGCAGGGTGCTCTCTTGTTTTCGCTCCATCTTGCGGTTGTAAGCATCCAGATCGCGGGCATGGATCTCAGAAAACATTTTGTACCGTTGATCCATCTCATTTATCACCCATCTTAATACAGCTTGAATTCGTTCCAGTTCCACTTCAACTTTGCCTATTAAATGTGGCAGTCCATTGAATCGAACAAGTTCAACCATTTTGGGATCGACCATTACCAGGCGTAAATCTTCAGGTGAATTGTTCATCGCCAGGCATGAAGCAATTGCTGCAATACAAACTGATTTCCCTGATCCGGTTGTTCCAGCTATAAGTAAGTGGGGCATTCGCCCTAAATCTGCCACAATTGGCTGCCCAGAAACATCCCGCCCCAATGCCAGAGCGAGGGGAGCGGACATTTTGGCAAATTTCTCACTATCAATGAGCGGTTTCAATCGGACGGTAATAGTTCTAATGTTCGGAATCTCAACACCCACATAGGATCTTCCTGGAACGGGCGCTTCAATTCGAATTGACATGGATGAAAGTGCCAATGCCAGATCACGTGAAAGGTTTGAGATCTGGTTAACCCTTACTTTTTGTTTGATTACACCGCCATCTGGTGCAGGTTTTTCCACATATCCTGGTTCAACGGCAAACTGCGTCACGGTGGGACCAATCCGGTATCCTACCACCCTGGCTGGCACACCAAAATCCATCAACGTCTTCTCCAATATGGAGGCTGATTGATTGATGGTTTTTTCGTCCATCCGTATGACCTGTTCATCCATTAACATGGATAAAGGCGGCAATGCTCCATCACGATTAATGAGTGCTGCGTGCGGCTTATGAGAATCACCCTTGTGAGCCACTTGACCTGATTGCATGCTTCCCAGATTCACCAGATCTTTCCTGGGTTCCGGTTTATTAGATGATGGCACTCTGATGTTCTTAGTAGGATGACCCACTATGGCAACTTCAGGCTTTATGGATTCCTTCATTGGCGAAGTGTGATTAGTTCTAATAGAATCTACATTGGAAGTTTCGGAAGTCTCTCCATCAGGTATTTCCGATCGAATTGTTACCCGATGAATTCCAGATTTTTCTTGTTCAATTATCGTTGATGGACCATCTTTCTTTTTATGGAAAAATGTAGATACCACAATGAGGAATATTGCCATTACACCGAACCAGGCAACCGCCCCCAAAAATTCCCCAAGGAAAGACCGCATAATATCTGCCAATCCCCATCCCAGCAAGCCGCCAAACTTGCCAGATTCGGCAGCATTTATGTCATATCCTGACAATGCAGCCAGAAATGCCATCAGGCTAAATAGAACACCTTCAACGATGATAACCTGCCAGAAGTATCCCCCGGGCGGCATGTGTTTCTTTTTCCGCAATCCTAGAAATCCCAGATATCCTGTAGCCAGAATAAGGATGGTTGCAGTCCATCCAAACCAGCGTTTGAGAAATGCAGACCAGGGTGACAATAAGAAGCCACCTGTCAAATTCAAAATTGCCAGCAAAGATAATAATGCAAAGAGTACCAACAAAATGCTGAATATTTCCTGGCTGTATCTGCCAAAATGCGTAAAAACATCAACCAGCCCATTCATGCCCTTGTGGAATGGTTGAGAGAAGTCATTCCAGGCATTGGATGAAGCTGGTTTAGGGTAATTTGTTTTCGATTTTCGGCTGACTGGTTTTACCGGCATAAATTTTAATCACCTTGCAAACATAATCCGATTCTTTTCTTCTCTGGATCTATGTGCAAGATTTTTACCGAAACACAGTCTTCTTTGTGCAGAATGGATTGAAGGTCAGTAAAATCATCTGACATTTCAATGGTGGATATATGGATCAACCCTTCAACACCTTCTTTTAATCTGGCAAACGCGCCAAATTTCGTTACATGTGTGATTTTGGCTGATACAACATCTCCAACAATATAAATATCCTGGATTGAATCCCAGGGATTTTTTTCCAATCGTTTGTAACTTAATGCAATTCGAGCATTTTCTTCAGAAATGCTGATTACCTGAGCTTCAATCCGCTGACCAACGCATAATATATCTCCCGGATATTGCACTCTGCCCCATGATAGCTCAGATACATGGATCAGCCCTTCTATTCCACCCAAATCAACAAAAACGCCAAAATCGGTGATATTCGTTACCGTTCCGGTAACCACATCACCTGGATGGATATTAGCAAAGATGCTCTTCCGTTTACCTTCTCCAGCTCTGGCGGCTCTTTCAGAAAATACGATCCGCTCTTCGCGAGGAACAAATTCGATAATTTTGACCTGGATGTCATTATTTACGTAATCACCTAAGATGGTTTTTCGTTCATCATCACTTAATGTACAAGGAACATCACCAAGATGTGATACCGGAACAAATCCCTACACCCCTTCCCCTTGAACGAGCAAGCCACCCCGGTTATACC
>CAZRKL010000057.1:7372-15344 GCA_964600595.1 uncultured Leptolinea sp. | reverse complement strand
TACTTGAATTCACGCAGCCGGGAGATATCATGACTCGTCGCAGACCCAGAAGAAGATATAACCTTTTGCCAATTATTTTATTATCTGGATTATGCTGCGTCGTTGGGTTAATCGCAATCCTATCTTATATAACCACGACTGCAAAAAATAAATTCGGTCCACCTGCACAGGAATTATCAACCATACAGAAATATCACCTATCGTACTCTCTTGTCATACAAGCTGAAAACCTACTCAAACCAACAAATCCGGCGATGGGTGAACAATTAATCGTCATTGAACCGGGTGAAAGTGTTACCTCGGTATCAAAAAAACTATTTTCTTTGGCTCTCATTCCAGAACCAGAGGTTTTCAATAAATACCTTATATATAGTGGAACAGACCGTTGTATTCGAAGTGGAGAATACTACTTGGATGGAAGTATGTCTGCTGTCGATGTCGCGCAGAAACTTTGCACTTCTATGGGAGATCGGTCTGAATTTGGCATCTTACCCGGCTGGCGCGTCGAGGAGATAGCAAATTCACTTGAAAGTTATGGATTTTCTTTCGAAAGTAGTGAATTTCTCTATCTTGTAAGGAACCCGAAACAAATTAAGAACCTGCCTGAGAAATACAAGAAGTTTACTTCTCTGGAAGGGTTCCTCGCACCCGGTAGTTATAAAATGGATAAAGAGATCAGCACAGAAGATTTTATTCTGATGCTTGTGAATCAGTTTGAAGAGAACCTGACAAACAAGATTGAAAAAGGTTTTGCCAAACAGGGATTAAGTCTTTATGAAGGTGTGACTCTGGCATCAATTGTTCAAAAGGAAGCCATTGTCGATGAAGAAAAAGCAGCCATTGCTGGAGTATTTATCAACAGAATATCGGCGGGTATGCGGCTTGAGACGGATCCCACAGTTCAATATGCCCTTGGATATTCTGAGAAACATAAGACGTGGTGGAAAGTTCCACTCAGTTATGACGATCTTGACGTGAATTCTCCGTTTAATACCTACCAGGTTGATGGTCTACCTCCAACGCCAATCTGCAATCCGGGAATCGATGCACTGCGGGCGGTTGCCAATCCTGACCAACATGGATATTATTATTTCAGAGCCGCCTGTGATAATTCAGGGCTTCATTTATTTGCTACATCTCTGGATGAGCATATTCAAAATGCCTGTCCGTAACTTTTATACTGGAGGAGTCTTTATGGAAGCATTTGGCGTCGACATTGGAGGATCCGGTATTAAAGGCGCAATCGTAAACTGCGAAACAGGTGAATTATTATCCGAACGGTTCAGAATTGCAACACCAATCCCAGCAAAACCAGAACCTATCGCAGAAACGGTTGCTGAGCTCGTCAGACACTTCAATTGGTCTGGCAAGGTTGGCTGTGGTTTCCCGGGAGTGGTAAGGCATAGTATTGTTTACGATGCAGCAAATTTGCATAATAAGAGCTGGGTAGGGCAAAACATTGATGAATTATTCAGTAAGTCAACCCACTGCCCTGTAAAAGTAATTAATGATGCAGATGCAGCCGGAATCGCAGAAATACGTCTGGGAGCCGGGAAGGGCAGAGAAGCCGGTGTGGTTTTAATGCTGACCCTTGGTACAGGGATCGGATCAGCCATTTTTGTCGAAGGAAATCTTTTACCAAATGTAGAATTTGGCCATTTGGAGCTGGATGGTAAGGATGCCGAGAAAAGAGCATCGGCTGCTGTGAAGGATGATAAAAAATTATCATGGGAAGAATGGGGCGGTCGTTTGAATCATTACCTCCAATACGTAGAGAGTCTAATATACCCGGATCTCATCATTGTTGGGGGAGGCGTAAGCAGCAAGTTTGACCAATACCGCAAGTTTCTCCACATTGAGGCTGAGATCATTCCTGCCAGGTTTTTGAATAACGCGGGGATCATCGGTGCTGCTATTACTGCAACAGAGACACTATAAAAATAGCGGCTGCCTTTAGGCAGCCGCTATTCTGAATATCTATTTAACTACTTCCCGGAATTATATCCCGGACCTGATTTGAAGAAATCGGCATTTGTCGCGATGGCTGGAGTGAGATCGACAACTTCTCCTGCAGCAAGTGTGCGGGTAGATTCGAGGTGGACAGCGGCACCGTGGTGATCGGTACCATCATAAACCTCAGCAAAACCGGCAGTGCCTACTGGCTCAGAGATTTTCTCTCCACCCTTTGCTTTGTAAGCGGAAGGAACCTCATCTTCAGGGAAAATGGCTGCAAACGGGCATTCCGGTACGCAGGCACCACAATCAATGCAGGTGTCTGGGTCAATATAGTACCAGGGATATTGACTGGTGGGTTCGCCCGGTACGATGCATTCAACAGGGCAGACGGTGGCGCAGCCGCCATCTCGCAGACATAAACTGGTAATTACGTGTGGCATATTGATCCTCCAATAAAGTTATGATTCAAAACGTTTCTCGACAACTTTCCAGTTGACGAGGTTCCACCAATTTGTGAGATACTCTGCGCGCCGGTTTTGATATTTGAGGTAGTAGGCATGCTCCCAAACATCTACAACCAGCAAGGGTTTCAGACCATCAGATAACGGGCAATCCTGATTAAGGGTGGCAATAACGGTTAGCTTTCCATCCGGTTTCTGGCACAGCCAGGCGTATCCGCTGCCCAGTCGTCCGAGACCGGTTTTATCCATCTCAGATTTAAATGCATCCAGACTACCAAAGGTATCAGTAATTTCTTTTAATAATCTGCCACCTGGTAGAGAATCTGATGCAGGAGCCATGTTCTCCCAGTAGAGATTATGGTTGTAGTATCCGCCTCCGTTGTTCTTCACCACGGTGCGGATATCTTCCGGAATTTTGGTAAGATCGGATAACAATTCTTCTATTGTCAGCTTAACCAAATCGGGATATTTTTCTAATGCTTTATTACAATTTGCCATATATGTGGCATGGTGCTTGGTATAATGAATTTCTACTGTTCGGGCATCAATATATGGTTCCAGTGCTTCATACCCATAAGGTAGTGGGGGTAATTCGAATGCCATATAATTTCCTCCTTTTGATATTGATGTTGGAACTTACACTGACTTGATTGTAGCTTTGGCTAATATGCTTGTCAAGCTGAACACATTGGGAGCAGGTCGATGCTGAACCGTATTAGTTCACACTGGATTCTTTTCTTTGGCGTTCTATGCGCATCCTCTGGAGCGATATTTGCAAAACTGGCTCAAAACGAAGGTACCCCTTCCTTAGTTGTGGCTGCCTACAGGCTCTCATTCTCTGTAATTATCCTTCTCCCCATACTATTCAGTAGATATAATGATAATTTTCGGAATATTGCCGTAAAAGACATTGGCAAGTGCTTTTTGGGGGGATTGTTCCTGGCGATCCATTTTGCCACCTGGATCAGTTCTCTGGAGTACACCTCGATCGCCAGTTCAGTTGTAATTGTGACAACAAATCCGATTTGGGTAGCATTGTTTACAATTATTTTCCAGAGAGTCCGCCCTGGCAAATTGCTCATTATTGGTTTGGTGATTGCGCTTGCGGGCGGGGCGGTAGTTGGTATAAGCGAAGGCTGTGAATTTTCTCAAGGTGCACTCAAGTGCGCCGGAGAGACTCAATTGCGCAACACATCTCTTGGGAACATTCTTGCTTTGATAGGAGCATGGATGGCAGCCGGGTACCTGTTGGTTGGCAAGAACATCAGGCAGCGGATGCCGCTTCTGCCATACATTTTTCTGGTTTATGGTTTTGCCGCAATTATTCTGGTGGTATATCAATTGGTTTTTGGTAATGGATTGGCAATCCCAAACAGCAAGGCGTTTATTTGGTTGGTGAGTCTGGCCATTTTTCCGCAGCTGCTGGGTCACTCAAGTTTAAACTGGGTGCTTAAAAAGCTGTCAGCGACTTATGTATCCATTGCCCTGCTTGCCGAACCGATTGGTTCCACCCTTATGGGGATATTATTATTTAATGAAATTCCCTCCTGGATCAAGGTTTTTGGTGCATTCCTGATCCTGGGAGGGATTCTACTGGTCAGTCTGAATGAGAATAAAAAACAGGTTCAGCTAACAGGATCCTGACTACTTCTTCCAAATGTGACATTCAATTCAAGAATTCTGGCAAACAAATCAGAGGTGATTTGATCCTGCCGGACACGCCAGACCCAGTTTCCAGCTGGTTTCCCCGGGAAATTCATCCTTGCTGAACTGCCCAATTGCAGGAAATCCTGCAGCGGAGCCAACGCAAACCTGGCAGTTGATGCCCATACAGCCCTGATCATATCCCAGGCTATGTTTGTCCCATCGCTGGCGAGATACCTCAAACAAGCTGAGGTTTCAGATTGCGGGCGGTTATCAAACCATCCACGGGTGGTGTCGTTGTCATGTGTACCGGTATAGGCAACACAATTGACGGGGTAATTATGTGGGAGGAATGGATCTGTAGCATCAGTCTCAAAGGCAAATTGAAGAATTTTCATCCCCGGAAGATTGAAATGATCCCGCAGCTTCACGACATCAGGCGTGATGCGCCCAAGGTCTTCTGCAATAATTGGTAGATCCCCAAGCTGATTTCGTATGGCGTTAAAGAAGTCTGCTCCCGGACCTTTGACCCACTTCCCAATTTCAGCGGTTTGCTGCCCAGCTGGTACTTCCCAGTATCCGGCAAAACCTCTGAAATGATCCAGGCGGATCAAATCCACCATTTTTAGAGTATTTTCAATTCTGCTTAACCACCACTTGTATCCATCTTCTGAATGAACCTTCCAGCGGTAATGCGGGTTTCCCCAGAGCTGTCCGGTGGGTGAAAAATAATCTGGCGGCACCCCGGCAACTACGGTGGGTTTACCGGATTCATCCAAATAGAATAAGCCGGGATTTGCCCAGACATCTGCCGAATCGTGTGAGACAAAGATTGGGATGTCGCCAACAATTTGAATATTATTTTGATGAGCAAAATCCCTTAGCTGTGTCCACTGAGTAGAAAAACAATACTGGAAAAATCGCTGCCTGTTGATTTCGGGCGCATAAGCGGTTTTGAATTCTTTGATTGCTTCAGGCTGCCGGTTGCGTAGTGGTTCAGGCCAGTCTGTCCAGGCGACACCATTCTGGTTTTCTTTAATGGTCATAAAGAGGGCAAAGTCATCCAACCAGAAAGCATTGTCCTTGATAAAAGAATCATAATCATGCAAATCAGGGCTGGTCTGAACAAAACGTTCAAACGCGCGATTTAGTATTTTTAATTTCCATTGGATTGCCTGCCCAAAATCAACATATACTGATGGAAACTCAGGTCTATCTGCGAAGTCTTCTGCCAATAGCCAACCTTTGTCCATCAGGAGTGCCGGGCTGATTAGATAAGGATTACCAGCGAACGCAGAGAATGCCTGATAAGGAGAGTCACCATAACCTGTGGGGCTGAGGGGTAAAACCTGCCATAATCCGATTCCTGCGGTTTTTAGGGCATCCAGCCAGACATAAGCTGATGGTCCCAGATCGCCAATACCATCGGGACCAGGCAGACTGGTTGGATGAAGGATGATGCCTGATTTACGAATTTCCGTCATATTGTTTCCCTGAGCGAAGAATAACTTCATTCCTTTTTACAAGATTGCTCTGAAAGTCGGCAGGTCCAAGCTCAATGTCGAGGGCTGCTCCGGCCTCAATAATCATATTATCTGGTATCACGCAGGCTTTCCCCACGGTTGTTACCATGGGTTTTCCTTCCTGCAATTCACCAATTTTCACAGACTGACCGATGGTAACACGTTTATCGACTATTGCACATGAAATCTGGCAATCGCGTCCGATTTTTGAATCTGTCAGGATAATGGATTTATAAATTTTCGCACCGGGTTGCACAACTACACCGGGAGACAGGATAGAATCTACGATTTCAGTGTTTTCAGAGATGACGCACCCATCTGTTATCATACTGTTCCTGATGTTGGCATCTCCGGCGATATAAACTGGTGGACGTTCTTCCGTTCTTGTGTGGATTACCCACGAGCGGTTGTTGAGATTGATTGGCGGAGGATTCCGTAAAAGATCCATATGAGCCTGCCAATATGATTGGGTTGTACCAACGTCCACCCAATAGCCACTGTAAGGATAAGCAAAGATGTTGAATTTATCGGCAATCATCTTGGGGATGATATCTTTTCCAAAATCATGTGAAGAATTCAGATTGCTGTGATCCTCCCATAAGACTTTATCCAGGACTTTTGCATTGAAAAGATAAACGCCCATATTCGCCAGTGTGCTGGGCGGTTGTTTTGGCTTTTCAACAAAACCGGTTACCTGGTAGCTTTCTCCTACGTGTACAATACCGAAACGTGACGCTTCTTCCATTGTAACTCGAATAGTAGCCATGGTTAGATCAGCCCGGTGATCGAGATGGAAAGTAATCAATGGCTCATAATCCATGGCGTAGATATGATCACCTGACAGGATCAGGATCAGATCTGGATCATTGTGCATAATGAAAGAGTAGTTTTGCTGAAGCGCGTCTGCAGTTCCGGTAAACCAGTTGGACTTACCGCGTCCTTTGTATGGGGTATATATGCGGACTCCCCCGGAGAAATCACGATTGAGGTCCCAGGGTCCACCCGCACCAATGTGTTCAATAAGTGAATGGGGTCGATACTGGGCAACCAGCATCACATCATACAAATCAGAGTTCACACAATTTGAGAGAGTAAAGTCGATGATACGATACTTGCCGGCAAAAGGGACTGCAGGTTTGGTCCGTTTTGCGGTTAAAGTACCCAGGCGCGATCCTTCTCCCCCTGCTAAAATCACAACTCTCGTTTTCATTGATCATACCTCCCGGCGGGTTATTTGTTATGCACGAGATTTGCGTACTGTTGTATGTATTTTAATGCCGATGCATCCCAGGAGAAATCCATTTTCATCGCGTTTCGTTGAATTTCTCTCCATAAATCAGGATCAGTGAAATCTTGCAAAGCAAATCGCAAAGCCTGAGCGAAGGATGAAGACGTGGCTTCGTCAAATAGATATCCGGTCCCCGGTTTTCCCGGACGGGTCGAAAGGATCGTGTCTTTCAATCCTCCAGTTGCCCGGGCAACCGGAATGGTTCCATAACGCATTGATATCATTTGGGAGATACCGCAGGGTTCGTAGCGAGAAGGCATCAGGAAGATATCTCCGCCGGCGTAAAGCTGGTGTGCAAGCTCAGCGTGAAAACCAGTGATCAAACGCATCCGGTTCGGATGGTCCTGCGCGAAAATCTGACATTTTTGCTCGATAACAGAATCGCCTGACCCGAGAATGATTGCCTGCCAGGGGTAATCAAGCATATCTTGAAGACAGGAAACAACCAGATCAATCCCTTTTTGATAGTCCATTCTTGAGACAACAACAAGCAGCGGAATGGTCGGATTGAATTCCATGCCTGTGCCTTCAACCAAAATCTTTTTATTGTTTATCTTTTCATGTAAGGTTTCAATATTAAAGCTATTCGTTATCCAATTGTCGGTTTCGGGATTCCATACTGTCTGGTCGATGCCATTTACAATGCCAGTGATGTATTTAGCGCGACTTTGCAGCAGCCTTTCAAGTCCACAACCGAATTCAGGTGTCTGGATCTCTTGAGCGTAGCCGGGCGATACTGGAATAATCCCGTCGGCTGTGGTTAATCCGAGCGGAAGGGGAAGATGTTGTGCCCAGGAGGGAAGCAGACCGAATGGATAGGCAGGTATTCCGTACTCGCTCATGCAAGGCTGGCAACCTTCTCCGAGGTATGGAAGATTGTGCACAGACAGGATGGTTTTAATTTTTGGTTTTCTGAAATCAGGCAAAGCACGTATGATATAAGGTGCAAGACCGGTATGCCAATCGTTCGCATGGATCAGCTGACAATCCCACTTCAGAAATTCTGGTAATTTGACACAGGCTAACGTAAAGAATATAAATTTCTCTGCATCAAGTTGAGTTTGATTGGAGTAAACCTCTCCACCGTTTCGGATTGGTTC
>CAZRKL010000057.1:0-7272 GCA_964600595.1 uncultured Leptolinea sp. | reverse complement strand
CCGATTTTTACAAAGGGATCTGCTTCGGCAGCAATAAAGAGGACATTGATGGTCTCTCGATTTTGCTTGTTTTTTGCCATTTTGATTAATCCACCATATCTATATAGTCTTTATTTACCGGTTGTGGACAACATTCCAGCAAGATGTTCAACAAGTCAGAAATCTTATGTGCTTTAATTTCAGCATCCTGTCGGCTCCAGGTTCGGCTTTTGATTTCGATAAACTTCTTTTGTATCGGGCGGATGAGCGTATCGATATTGATATAAAATTCGACACCCTGATAGAGAACCCTGAAGCGTTTCCGATCTTTCTCTACTTCATACTCGTGCGCTGGTTTGAAATACTCACGATAAAACCGCAGGCTCTGGTCAGCAGGAGCTATATATAAACTGCGCGAGAGCTGAATGTTTTCAGCATACTCGTGTTCTGATTCGGGTCCAATGAGGGTAAGCCGGAAACGGCTGCCTTCCAACTCGCCATTCTCGCCAATAAAATCATCCTCACGGAAGCGCAGACGGTCTTTCTCAGGGGCGTTGAAGGTGAAATAGGTATCGTATTCATGGTAATGCCGCTTGCGCAATATTTCAATTTCTGGGTGTTCAAGATTAGCAAGGACAGGTGCAGGGTCATCAATTTCCGCTTTCATTTGTACTTCGAAGCTTTCCACCTCAGATGCACCACCGATGGCGATCAGTTTAGTTAACACCGATTTTTCGCGGATAAACAAGAAATGATCGATCTTTTTAGCGTATTCCTGCGCGCCAACCAGAAGGTCATCTTCCTGAATGGTGAGAAGAATATTATTGCGCATTAAGAACTTGCCATCGACCATCACATCTGTCACGTCACTTGCTTTTGCTGCGTAAATGATTTGCGCGTACACGCTATTCGGATCACGCTCAAATTTGGGAGAGTTATGGAGTGTATCCAGGTTGACGATAGCGATATCGGCGCGTTTACCAGGTTCAAGAGAGCCGGTGAGGTGACCAATATGCATCGCTTGCGCACCAATGCGTGTAGCCATCGATAATACTGTGCTGGCAGGTAATGCAGTTGGGTCGCCAGATGCGCCTTTTGCGAGGAAGGCTGCCAGGCGGATTTCTTCAAACATATCCAGATCATTATTCGATGCCGGGCCGTCTGTGCCGATACCAACATTCAACCCGACTTCCAGCATCTTTTTTACCGGAGCAAAACCGGAAGCCAGCTTGAGATTAGATGATGGGTTGTGCGCTACACCCGCATTGTAGTGGAGCAGGGTGCGCATTTCCCCTTCGTCGATATGTACACAGTGCGCTGCTAACACCTTTGCTTCAAGCAACCCTTGTTTTTTTACATAAGGCACAACTGGCATACCCTGTTCATTGCGCATATTCTCTACTTCCAAAGCTGTTTCAGATATGTGGGTATGCAGGGGGACATCAAATTCCATTGCCAACTCCGCTGAAGCCTTGAGAATTTCAGCGGTGCAGGTATATGGCGCATGTGGCGATACAGCCGGGATGATGAGAGAGTGATCTTTCCATTGTTTGATGAAATCACGGGTATATTCCAAGGAATCCTCGTAGGATTTCGCGTCAGGGCTGGGGAATTTGAGGATTGTCTGACCGCAAAGCGCCCGCATACCAGCTGCAGCAGTGGCTTTTGCCACATCCTCTTCAAAATAATACATATCCGCGAAGCTAGTCACACCACTTCGGATCATTTCGGCACAGGCAATGGATGTTCCCAACCTAACGAAATCCGGTGAGACGTACTCCCGTTCCACCGGCATCATATACCCTAGCAGCCAGACATCCAACCTTAAGTCATCAGCCAATCCGCGGACGAGGGTCATAGGAACGTGGGTGTGCGCATTCACCAAACCCGGCATTAAAACCTTCCCGCCACAATCAACCAGTTCTTTGGGTTGATATTTACCCGTCAGGTCTTTTTCTTCACCTACTTCGACGATGGTATTTCCACTAACAGCCAGAGCGCCTTTTGGATACTGGTTCAGGTCTTCATCCATGGTCAGTATATGTACATTTACAAATAAGACATCAACCGGTTTCATATCATCTCCCGTTAAGATTAATTTGTTTGATTAAAAATCGCCTGATAATATCCAGCGAAGTATTTATTCCCCATGTTAGGCTGTTTTCCGGGGGACCGGCATATTTCCGTTCAAAGGATTCTGTATTTTCTTCTGTGAAAATAGTCACATTTATTCTAGCAGGATGTTGGTCAAAATCGCCATAGAAAGACAATGTGTACGGATTTTGACTATTCGCAGGAAGAGTATCGACTTCCTGAATGATCCATCCCGGCAGGTAGGGAATAAGTATTTTTGATAACTCACCTTTGTAACCCGACGCCAGTATGGTGCATTTGAATTGGAGATGAGCGGCAAGAGAAGCAATGGAATCAGGCAGGCTGGTTGAATCCATCCCGAAATAATGGTCACCCAAGATGGATACCAGCTCAGTGCTAATTTTTTCGATCATGCATTCCGCTTCGAGCTGATTAACTGCCTTGGCTGCAATACGGATATCTACAATCCCGTTTTTAGCAAGCAATCCTACTGTGGGATTAGCCAGTTTTTCGTAATCTTCCACGAGATTATCCAGATTTGCTTCTCCAATTCCGGCTACATGCAACACCCTAGTAAGGATGGTGGAATGAAGTTGCCAGCGTTCTTGAATTGCAGGTATGACACTCTGGTGGACCAGTATTTCCATTTCTTTGGGCACACCGGGAACGGAGATTAACATTTTATCCCGGGTTGAAAGGATAAAGCCTGGCGCTGTTCCTACCGGGTTGTGAATGGGTGTAGATCCCTGCGGAAGATATGCCTGTCGTTTATTGTTCTCCGGAATATCTCTGTTAATACTTAAAAAGTATGTCTGTATGTCTTGCCAACATTCTTCGTTAAATACGAGAGGAACCTTGAACGCATCCGCAACAGCCTGACGGGTGGGATCATCGATGGTTGGACCCAATCCGCCGGTGGTAATCAATAAATCGGCACGGGCAAAAATATCTTGAATAATCGCAGATATTCTGGCTGGATTATCCCCTACAGTTTGTGTACGATATAAATCGACCCCGAGGTCTTTAAGAACACGTGCCAAATATGCGGTGTTGGTATCTTGAATTTCACCGAGTAATATTTCAGTACCAATGGTTAATATTTCAGCTGTTGGCATAGGTATGATAAGGTAAAATTGTATTTTCTCATTTTATCATTGATTGTTTGTTTTACCCTTGGGAGCATACAATTGTGAAAACCATAAAGCCTGACCTCACCCCATCAAAACCTGGTGGACATAACCAAACCATTGGAAAATGGGGAGAGAACCAGGCAGAGATTTATTTAACCGGAAAAGGATATGAAATTCTTGAAAGAAACTATCGAACTCCCGATGGTGAAATTGATTTACTTTGCCAACAAGCTGGAGAAATAATCTTCGTTGAAGTGAAAACCCGTTCAAATACAAATTTAGGCTATCCTGAAGAAGCTATCACCGCTGAAAAATGGTCTCACCTAGTCAGCGCAGCTGAGCTCTATTTGGCAGACCATCCAGAAATCAACCAGAATTGGCGGGTGGATATTATTGCGATAATTGGTAATCGCAAAATCGGGTTGATTGACCTGACCCATTTTGAGAATTTTCAATATGACTGATTTGATACCCATCATTGTGGTCATTGGGGCTACCGCCGTGGGAAAAACCGCCACTGCCATCAGGTTGGCTCAAGAAATAGGTGGTGAGGTTGTATCCGTGGACTCGCGATATTTTTATCGGGGCATGAATATCGGCACTGCAAAACCCAACCTGGCTGAACAGCAGGGGATTCCGCACCACCTGGTCGATATTGCCGATCCGGATGAGGTTATCAGTCTGGCAGTTTTCCAGAAGATGGCAACGGATATTATTCAAGATATTCATCAAAGAAGTAAACTTCCCATTCTGGTTGGTGGTACAGGTCAGTACGTCCGCGCGGTGATGGAAGGGTGGATGATCCCCGAAGTGGCGCCTCAGATCGAGCTCAGGGAGTATTTTCAACGCTTCTATGAACAGCAGGGGGTGGAAGCGATTGTTAATTGGCTAAAAAAACTGGATCCAGAAGCATACAAGCTGGTTGATTTACAAAATCCCAGAAGAGTAATTCGGGCGCTTGAAGTAATTTACGCCAGTGGTAAAACTTTTTCTGGGCAACGGAAAAAACAACCGTCAAATTACAGAATACTTCAAATAGGTCTACATTTGCCGCGGGAGGTACTCTACCAAAGGGCAGATGAACGAGTGGATTGGATGATGACTTCTGGATTTGTGGATGAGGTCAAAACCCTGATAAACAGAGGTTTTGACATGAACTTGCCAAGTATGTCTGCCATTGGTTATTATGAATTGTACGCATATTTAAATGGGCAAATGACCCTTGCTGAAGCTATATATAAAATAAAAATGCGAACCCATAATTTCATAAGAAAACAAGCAGCCTGGTTTCGATCAAGTGACCCTGCCATTCAATGGGTGGATATGAATCAGAATCCGTATAATGAAGTGAATCAACTTGCCAGAATTCATCTGGAAAGGAAGTAATTCTTGATGGCGGATCAAACAAAACCATGGTTGGCTCATTATGATCAGGGTATACCAAAGAACCTTACCTACCCGAACATCTCACTGGTTGATTTGTTCAGATCACAAGTGGAAGCGAGGGGAAGGGAACCATTGATCTTATGGGAAAGCCAGCAGTATTCTTACCGCCAGGTGGAAATGCTTACCAACAAGCTGCGGGATGGATTGCTGGCTATTGGATGCCTACCCGGAGATCGAATCGGGCTGATCCTTCCCAACATCCCCGCGTTTGTAATTAGCTTTCTAGCAATAATCAAAATGGGTGGTGTTGTTGTCGCATTAAATCCATCTTATCAGGAACGTGAGTTAGAATTCCATTTGAAGGATGCTGGTGTAACTTCTGTCATTGCCATTGACACTGTCCTGTCCAGGCTGGAAGCGATAAAAGACGCTATTGCTCTTGAAAAGATCATCCTGGTTTATCCTCAACAGAAGTTTTCGACGTTCGATCAACCAACCCGGGCGGTGAGGTATGAAAACCGAACCGGTGAAGGGATTATGGATTTAAAGGATTTGCTGGCATTATCCGGCACCATTGTTCCGGAAGAAAAGATAAATCCCAATACTCCCGCAATCATCCAATACAGTGGTGGAACAACAGGTATACCCAAAGGTGCTATTGGAACCCATCGCAACATCCTGGCAAATGTAATTCAATTCAGCACCTGGCTTTTGTTGGATCAATCCCCATTTAGAATTCTTACCGCAATTCCACTATTCCATGTGTATGGCATGGTTCTTTCTTTCTGGCTGGCAATCAAGCTGGGTACAGCCATGGTGATGGTACACCAACCAGGTGACATTGATTCACTGTTCAAAGCTGTTCGCAAGCACAAACCAGGCATCTTTCCCTGCGTGCCTTCGCTCTATGGGGCTATTTTGCGTTCTCCGGAACTGGAAAACTACGCATCGGATTTAAAGGCTCTGAAAGTATGCATATCAGGTTCCGCGCCACTGTCAGCGGAGACCAAGCAGAAATTTGAAGAATATATTGATGGAAGATTGGTGGAGGGATTTGGTCTATCAGAAGCTCCAACAGCAACTCACTGCAATCCAGTAAAAGGGAAAAATATCACCGGGTCCATCGGAATGCCACTTCCGGATGTTGACTGTAAAGTGGTGGATATAGACAACCCAAAGTTGGAAAAAGCTACAGGAGAAATTGGAGAATTGTTATTACGTGGTCCACAGGTTATGATCGGTTATCACCAGCGAACTGACGAGAACAAAGAGATCTTTCTTGAAGGCTGGCTTCGCACAGGTGATATTGTAAGAATGGATGATGATGGCTATTTTTATATTGTAGGCAGAAAAAAGGACTTGATTAAGGTGGGCGGTTTGCAGGTGTGGCCGGCTGAAATCGAGGAAGTAATCAGCGCGATTGGCGGTATAAGCGAAGTAGTTGTTGCAGGTGTTGAGGATGATCTGATGGGTGAAATACCTATCGCATGGGTTGTTCCTGCCGGAAAAACTCAACTGGATGAAGAAAGCATTCTGGCATTTTGCAGCAGAAGCCTTGCAAGATACAAGTTGCCTCGCGAAGTTATTCTGGTTGAGAAAATACCACGATCTACTGTTGGAAAAGTTTTACGTCGAGTGCTGGTTGAAGAATATCAAAAAAAGAAGCTGTCTTGATCCAAGACAGCTTCTTTTATGTTAGTCGTTGTTCCCATTTGCCGGTACTGGTGTACCACTGCGCTTGGGGAATGGCGGGGGAAAGATCTTTTCAAATTCGCTTCTGGAGAGTGTCTCCACCTCAAGAAGTTTTTCTGCAACCGCGTCCAATTCTTTGCGGTAGGTTGTGAGCATATCTTTTGCCTGTTTATAGGCACCATCCACCACCCGGCGAACCTCAATATCGATCTTTTGTGCTACGGATTCTGAGTAGTCGCGCTGTTCAGAAATCTCGCGACCCAGGAAGATTAATTCTTCTTTTTGGCCGTAGACCATGGGACCGAGTTCATCACTCATACCCAGGCGGGTAACCATCTGGCGCGCAAGCTGGGTGACACGTTCAATATCATTGGATGCGCCGGAGGTAATATCATCGAATACCAGCTCTTCGGCAACACGCCCACCGAGCAAACCAACCAGATCTGCCTGCATCTTCTTACGCGACATCAGGGTGCGGTCTTCTTCTGGGAGTGAAATGGTATAACCGCCCATCATCCCGCGAGCAATGATGGATACTTTTTGAACCGGATTCGCTTCAGGGATGGCATTCATCAGCACAGCATGACCTGCTTCATGATAAGCCACGATCATCTTCTCTTCAGTGCTGATTAATCGGCTCTTTCGTTCAGGTCCTGCAATTACACGTTCAATGGCTTCTTCGAAATCAGGCTGATTGATAACTTTCTTATTTCCGCGCGCGGCCAGAATGGCGGCTTCGTTAACCAGATTTTCAAGATCTGCACCCACAAAACCTGGAGTGGCGCGAGCCAGCAGGTTAAGATCCACATTCGGGGCAAGCGGCTTTCCTTTGACATGCACTTTCAAAATGGCTTCGCGTCCACGTACATCAGGGCGATCCAGAACTACACGGCGGTCAAAACGACCGGGACGGAGCAGGGCTGGGTCGAGAATATCTGGACGGTTGGTTGCAGCCATCAGGATGACATTGGTATCAGTATCGAAACCATCC
>CAZRKL010000056.1:0-15455 GCA_964600595.1 uncultured Leptolinea sp. | reverse complement strand
TTATTTCGAAGTATTTGACCGAATGCAGCGACGATAATAAGGTCTGGTTTCCAGGCAGATATTTGCTCAAATACACCCTCGTCTTTCAATCTTCCAGGCTGAATATGTGGTATCTGAAGTTTTACAGCCAGCTCTTTTACTGGTGGTGGAGTAAGTATCTTTCCTCTTCCAGCTGGTTTATCAGGCTGGGTCACAATTCCGCTGATGTGAAATACTTCAGATATAGCATCGAGTACTGTCGCTGCAAAGTTGGGTGACCCCATAAATACAATATTGTTTTTCATCACAAAAATTGTAGCATAACCTTGTTTTAGACAAAAACAAAACAACCTTCCAATTACTATTGTAAAGATATGGATTCTGCATACAATGATTAAATACAAAATTAACCTTGGAGGTTGAAATGACAGATCAATACTCATCCGGCGGAATCACCAGTGATGATAAACTATGGGCTTTATTATCCTGGCTTATCGCTCCAATTGTGCCTATCATTGTTTTATTGATGGAGGATAAAAAATCCCGTCCATTCATCAAATACCACGCTGTTCATGGACTCATTTGGTCATTAATTGTTTATATCCTCGGAACCATCCTCTCCTTTGTGGTTGTTGGTGTATGTGTCTTCGCCGTTGGATTTGGCTTCTCCATTTACTGGGCGATTAAATCATACCAGGGTGAGATGGTCAAAGTTCCCCTCTTGACTGATTTCATCAAGAATCAGGGTTGGGCTTAATTAATATCTGAAATAAAAAGGATGGTCATTTACTTTTGACCATCCTTTTTTCGTTTAATACTCTTATGATCTCAGTTTAACTCTACTTTGCTTTGGCACGTTTGAAACAGAATCTTGTTGTACAGATTGCACTTTATCTTTGCGGGTGTTGCGAAGGATGGTGGGCAATGCCAGCAGGATAATCATGGCACCCAGCAAACCGAAGAAAAGCAACCATGTATTTGCAGCTCCAGTTTCTGGAATGATGCCGCCAGGGTTAACATTTGCCGCGGCAGCCTCAGACCATCCGGCGATGCCACCTTCTTCGAGTGTTACCGTCAATCTGCGGTTCATTCCATCGCGCAGCGTGGAATTGGACCGATAAGTGATCGCGTATTCACTCTGCAGGGTTCTTCCATATTGTTCATAGATTTCTGCAAGGCTGTCTTCATCTGTAGCGCGGCTGTAATCTCCGCCTGCTTTGGAAGATAGCGCCATTAGTGTTTCTTCATCAAGCGCTGTAATACTTCCTGTACTCTGAGATGCTTTTCCCAAACCTATTATCCCAATTGAAAGACCACTCTCGCCAATTGAATCCACGATGTCGGATGGGGACGCTTTGCTGCGATTGTCCAGACCATCTGTCAACACAAGGATGGCTTTCCTGCCAGGCAATGGATTCAATGCCTCAATGGCTTTCTTGATTGCATCATACATAGCTGTATCTTTTTCAGCTTTCAAGCCTTCGATTGCTGCCCGTAATTGCTCCCGGTCTTTGGTAACACTTTGCACTTCCTCGACCCGTGTATTGTAGGAAATAATCCCAGCCAGGTCGTTAGACCTCATTTGATCCACATATTTTGTTGCAACGTTCTTTGCCATGGTCAGTTTTGAACCGTGAATCATGCTGCCTGACACGTCCATAACCAGCATGGTAGTGATGGGTCCGCTATCTTCAGCGCCCTCAACCAGTGATACGGGTACTTTTTTTCCATCTTCTCGTAATACAAGGAAATTTGGATTAACGAGAGCTGGTTCACCATACTGGTCTTCAGCGGAAACATATACAACCACATTGGGAAAATTTGATGTGTCTACTTGTGTGACCTTAAGTGAAATATCTGATGTTTGTTGTTGCAAAGGGTTAAAAGCTGTGCCAAAAACCATCGCAATCAACGAAATGAGCATGATAAGTATTTTTATTTTCTGTTTCATGTTTACCTCTTTTCGTAGTAAACCAACTCGGTATTACCCATTCGGATGGCCTGATGGTTAGCCAATCGAACCAGTTCCACCTTTTTATCGTTCACAAACGTCCCATTCATGCTCATATCTTTTATTGTGAAGTGCGTTCCTAAACCTTTTAACATGGCATGTTGTGGAGCGATTTCAGGATCTGTCAGAACGATATCGGCTTTTATTACATCGCTTCCGATAAATGCTCCCGGACTGTTTTTGTTGAGATATTTATCCAGAACAAATTCCAGGCCCTTCATTTTGCCGCTTTTTACCTCAATCCATGCTCTTGAAAGCATGAATACAATCATGGCTATGAATAGGCTTACAGCAGCACCCAGCAGCATTAAACCGACTGCTTTCCCGAATGTAGAGATTCCTAAAAATTGTTGAGAAGCGGTCAATAGAATACCTCCCAACAGTCCGCCAAGGATTCCTCCCAGCGCACCTTTCCAAGCCTGAGCACCACTCATAAATCCGGCTGCCAAACCCAGCAACAGTCCAAAGATCCCCCAACCGGCTAGTCTTCCAGGTGCTGCTCCACCACTTAGTTGGAACAATCCTTCAGCAATGGGTAGTCCTATCGCGCCCCCAGCTGCACCTAATCCGGCATTCACAGCAGTGTTTTTAACCAAAAACCGCAGGTCTTTCCTGAGAATCCCTTCAGTAATTCCGATGCTCGCGCCAATACAAAACCCGATCAGTGCCCCTACGATCAACTCATTCAGGATCAGAATCCTTGTAAAAGATAATCCAATGAGGTTGCTGATCTGCCAGGCTACCAACCCCCCGATAGCCCCTGCGACTGCGTAGTAATACAAACGCATCATTCTAGACATAGTACTCCTCCATCAGGAAAGGTCAGGTTGAAGATTTATCCAATCAACAACACTTTGCCTTTCTCTCCCTAATAATTCAGAAAAACCAAAATAACTTCTGGATGCAAGCGTTCCATCCTGCGTGCGAATGAAAAATCCACCTGCTCTCGATACAGGTTCGAGCACAAGCGCAACCTGCCACTTTTCAGGAAAGAAATGCTGATGCAGCCAGAGATCATAGTGCGAAAGGAATACACCCATATTTGGATGGGTGTGAAACCAGCCAACCAACTCTTTCCCGGGATGTTTTTCGTCCAGGAGACGTCGTAAAGACACCTGACTGTCTTGAGTGAAGGTTAGATATGTACTGCTGTTTCGGGTAAATTGAGCCTGGAGAACTGTATCAACTACGATATATTGCTGGTTTCGCTTGTAATCTTTTCTCCATTTACCCAACAGCCATCCACCCGTCTCATTTTTAAGATCACTTTCTGCAAAAGAAACGCAAGTGCTTAACGCGGGCTGTGTTACAAACACTGAAACCATAGGAACCTGATTTTTATACGTCTTGCTGTTCGGTTCCCATCGGATAATATTTGTAAGCGGCATTCGTGAACCCTTGGGTTGTGGCAAATCCAGAGGTGATAGTTTGATCAGGCTGGTTGTTACATCAACATCTGTCATTCTTTGGTTTTCCTGTTTGAAAAGCACAGACCTATCCGGCGGTGATATCCGCGGTAATCATGATCCGATCATCCTCTGGCACATTTGCTGAAGTGAGCGTTTCATCCTCCTGCAGTTCTCTGCCGAGGGCTTTGCTATCCAGCCTGTAATTTATCGGACGACCATCTGGTCCAATCGTGGGTAGCTCCAGGGAAGAGGCCAATTCAAAGATCAAGTCTTTCACCTCAATATCTGCAGGAACCTCAGCTACCCGGCTGCCTCCTGAAGGAAGCATGAGTGTTAGGTTGATATCTGACATTTTTATTCTCCTTATCCTTATGAACCATAGATTAATAACAAGAGCGCTCTTGGTTACAGGTTATTTCAAATGAATTCTTAATCTTTTTGGTTTTTCAACCGGGTGAATTTTGATCCTTTCCGGCCGAAGCAGTTCGCGTGTATCCAGCGGAAAAGCATTTGTGTGCTTTTCTCGATACTCTTTACACCACTTGGCTGCCTCCATATCCCACGGAAATGGAGGCTTGGTTGGATCATCATGAAAATTCTTGTACTGCAGCATCTCTCCCAGCATAATGATCAATCTGTCTAGAGAGCGAGAAGCGGTCCACCAAGCTGCATCTATACAAACACTGCCATTTAGGTGGTTAATATTTGGATGCCAAATGGGTGTAAGCCATTTCATTCCCGGCCAGCGTTGTGGATACTGGTTGTGCAGATAAATATCCACCTGGTGATGTTCGCTCAAAATTGGACGGTTTTTTTCATCAACGCCGATAATGCTTTTGCATTTAAAACTTACGATATAGTGCTCAGGCGGCAAATTGGGTCTGACAATTACAGGATCAACCTTTATCAGGTCACTCCTGGTGTTTAACTCCTGGATCAATTGAAAATCTGCTCTGAGGCGTCTGATCCTGGGACTTGCATCAATATTGCTGCCGTTGCCTGCGGTTATATCGGCGGTGATCATCAGCCTGTCATCCACAGGGATCCTCGCGTCAGCAAGCGTTTCCTTTTCTGTTAATTCCCTCCCAAGAGCCTTGCTATCCAATCGATAGCCCATTGGTCTGCCATCCGGTCCTATGGTTGGAAGTTTTAATAATGCAGTTAATTCTTCAATGATCTCTCCAACAGCCACATCATCGGGGATATCTGCTCTTCTTGCCCCACCATTGGGTAATACGATTGTTACGGCGATTTCAGACATTTCCACTTCTCCTCGGATAATTGCAGATTATGAATGAATATGAGGAACCTGACATGTTCCAGTTATCTCCCAGCAGCTTTTGTGATGAATGGTATGGCACACAGTACATTCAACAACAACCTCCTTGCTTTCATCTACGGTCTCCAGGCAGTATGGGCACCTGTGCTCTTCCACGCCAAGAAGTGTGATACTAGCCCGTTGTGAAAACAAATGTTTTTTCCTGGAAGTTATCTGGTTTTTCTTTCGAACATCTTTAGCTGCTAATCCGCTAGTGCCTTGAATACTTTTAAGGGGTACTCGTTGTTGTATCCAGTGGGTGAAGCCATTTATATAACCAGCAAATCCACCCATAAAAACCATTATTGGATTGCTTTTTTGAATTCTGCCTGGATGATCCATACTCCTCACCCGGTTCCGAACCCGGCGAGAAGAAGTGGTTAGTGTGGAGCTGGAATTTCTACCACTTTTGTCATTTGTGTTACCCAAATTCAGAGGAGCGGAAATACTTACTTCGTAAGTCGTTGATAATCGATTATCAATAGATTCGTCAATTGATTGTTGGATGCGTGGTTTTTTCCACGCATTTAGAACCAGCCAAGAGATTACTCCACCCAAAAGTATCTGAAAAATTCCATCCAGGTTGGTCCTGGACTTATCTACAAGTGAAAGGGAAAATCCTACCTGCCCGTTACTTAAGTAAAATAGTCCAACCATGCTAAAAATTAGTGAAACGATTGAGCTTAGCCACCTTGTTATTCGTAAATGTTCTTTTAAGAAAGCTCTGGAAATAACACCGGTTAACACAGCCGATCCGGTGACAGTTGCAATTTTCAAAAATCCATCCCGAATTTCAGGATTCAAAAAAAGCATCCACGTCCATCCCCAACTGACTGCTAGCGAAATCTGAATTACGATCAGGATAACAACCAGTTGATAGGATATTTTCCTTATCAAATCTCGCGTTTTCATTGGAACCAGTGAAGTTACATTTCCCGAGGTCATAATGAATCCTCATCGTGTAATACTACGCGCATTCGCCCAGTTTTCTCATCCTTCTCTCCCTCTTCAATAACCTCACCTAAACGTATGTGTAAATTGGGAGATACAAAACCATTATCGGGCTTATTGAAGTGATTAAAATGGAGAGCTTCTTCGAGGTCACCGGAAAGCTCGTAAAATCGATACTCAAGACCATTATTTGCTCTAATCACATGAAGTGGTGGTATTCCTACGGAAGAGAGGGTTTTTGAAAGAAAATCCTCTTCTCCGGTAATCATGTGAACCATCTCAATCTCGCGTAATGTTCCACATATTGCACAGTGAGCACCCTGGAAGCTAACCTGGGCGATGGGCTTCAAAACATTTTCAGTTGTTTTGCATTTTGGGCAAGCCAGGGAAAGGATCAACTCTTGATCCAATTCCAATACTGCTTCGGGACCCAGGTCATTTCTTGCAATCTGTAACAATTCACCAAGCGTTGTCTGGGAGGCTTTTGCAGGTAGTTCATTGATCTCCCCATAAATCCAATGGCTGTCACAATCTTCACGCGCAGGGTATGCAGTGGTATACATCTCATTCGTCATACCGTTGTAGCGGATTACTTTTCCGGGTTGGACGGGTAAGTTGTGTATTATTTTCAATGCTTCTTGCGCCTGCATGGCACCGATGATGGAAGCTATACTGGGCGTTGTGGGGACTTTACCTAGAAGGACATTCTCCCTTGCAAGAAGGGGACAACTATACCGTAATGAAAGTTCTCTTCGGGCTGCTTCTGTGAGCGTGCACTCAAAACATGCACCCTCACCGGGTTTGAACACCCTTACCAGACCCAATAACTCTTGTATTGCACCATCGACCCAGGGAGTATTCATCCAGTAGCAGAAGCGGTTAACCGCCAGGCGCGCTTCACGATTGTCCAGGCACCCAATGACAACATCCATTCGTCTGAAAACTCCCGCCCCCAACTGTGTAGCCACATCTCCATTCAAATATTGAACATGCACATTCGGATTTATGTCCTTCGCCCGGGCTGCAGCTACTTCGGCTTTTTCTCTTCCGGTATCGGTTTCTCGATATAAGACAGATCGGCTCAAATTAGCCATCTCGATCGTATCAAAGTCAATAATAAAGATATTCCCAATTCCCATCAGAACCAGATTTTTAATGACTTCATTGCCAAGAGCCCCGGCGCCAACAACCAGAACACGCGCCTTTTCAACTTTTTCCCTCTCCCACCAAGAAATCAAGTTGAAAGTAGCCAACCTGTCTGTTTGCGGATTAGTAACCTGGAGTGGCTTTTCAGGAGCCACTGGTAATCTGCGAGGTCCTATTGGCTGAGTATCCTCTTTAATTCTGGGTCTGGGTTGAGTAGCTTCCCTGTGAATATTGGATAATTCATGCGACTTCGCTAAGTTGGAGGGGTTCACCTTCATCACGAACCACCCCACCCCATGTCGTCCTTCAATAAGCTTGTGTTCTTCAAGGATCTTTAAAGCTTCTCGAATCGTGGATCTACTGACACCGTAATCCTGAACCAATTCCCGCTCAGGAGGAAATTGAGTTCCCGGTTTGTAGGTTCCATCCAAAATTGAGGTTGCCAGTTTCCCGGCAACTACATCAGAGAGCGAACGATGAGAGAGCAGCTTGATGGACATTCTTCACCTTGTATGTTGGTCGGACCACTATACATCATATTACTTTCGCTTTTATTAAATGTCAATCTGCCAAAATAAAAACAGACCTTACAAATTTGTAAGGTCTGTTCTCCTGACTTATTCTACAGCCTAGATTGGATTAATTTCTGGTGCCTGTGTTGTTTTGTAGTACTGTTTATCATGCAGTTCTGCGTAAAGACCTTTCATCTGCAGCAATTCAGAATGTGTTCCCTTTTCGATGATTTTTCCATCGTCAATCACAATCACCAGGTCCGCGTTACGAATTGTGGACAATCTGTGGGCAATAACAAACGAAGTCCGGTCTTTGAGTAATGAATCCAGTGCTTTTTGGATCAATACCTCAGTTCGCGTGTCTATGCTGGCTGTTGCTTCATCAAGAATGACAATCCTTGGATCAGCCAATAACGCTCTCGCGATGGCGATAAGCTGCCTTTGCCCCTGACTGAGGAGTTTTCCCCTCTCCCCAACTTCTGTCATGTATTGTTCCGGCAGTTTTTCAATAAACTGATGCGCGTTAGACGCCTTGGCTGCCTCAACAACTTCCTCATCAGATGCTTCCAAATTTCCGTATCGAATATTATCCATGATTGTGCCCGAAAACAGGAAAGGCTCTTGCGTAACAATCCCAAATTGAGATCTCAGGCTGTGTTGCGTTACATTCCCAATATCTTGTTGATCAATTCGAATCTTCCCGTGGCTGGGATCATAAAACCTTGCCAGCAAACTCACCATAGTAGATTTGCCTGCGCCCGTAGGTCCTGCAATAGCAATAGTTTGTCCTGCTTTTACTTCCAGATCAATATCTATTAATACAGGTTGGTCACTTTCGTAGGCGAAGGCAACATCCTGAAAAGATACATTCCCTTTTATATCAGGCATGACGACAGCGTTTTCTACATCAACAATGTCTGGGGTCAAATCAAGCAAGGTAAATACCCGTTCTGCTGCTGCAATGGCTGATTGAGCTTGTGTCCATAACGTGGCAATTTGCTGAATTGGCCTGAAAAAGTTTTGAACATATTGCAAGAAAGATATGACCAAACCAACAGTTGCTGTTCCGGCAATAACCATCGAGCCTCCCATCACTGCAACGATGGCCAGGTCAACATAGATCAACACCTCCATTGCCGGGTTGAATGCTGAAGTAATTGCATTTGCGTTTACATTTGCATCTCTGTTAGCTGCGTTTTTCTCTGCAAATTCTTTAATATTTTGATCCGTTCTGTTGAAAGCCTGAGCGACTTTTACACCAGATATTTGTTCTTCAATATTCGCGGATACATCTCCAATGGTTTCTCTGGTCTTTCGAAAAGCTCTTCTAGCAAGGCTGGAGAAAAGGTTGGTAATAATTAACAAAACCGGAAGCATGAGCAACACAGCCAGACCCAGCTTCCAGCTGACCAGCATCATGGCAACGCCAATACCAAGTAGAGAAAAAACTGCGCCAATGAGTTGACTGAGACTCTGGGTAAAAAAACTGTTTAACGCATCAATATCATTTACCAGCCGGCTCATTAAATCACCTGCTTTTTTGCTTTCAAGATACTGGAGCGATAAGCTTTCAATATGTTTAAAAACCTTGCTGCGCAGGTCGGCAAGCAGTTCCTGACCAACGGTAGCCATAATCAATACCTGTCCCCGGGTCATGACTGCTCCAATTGCAGAGACTACCAGTAGGGCAATCATGATTGAAGCCAAACCATTTGCGTCTCGGGGTGTAATAAAGCGGTCTATCGCCAGCCCTGTAAGCAAAGGGCCCATGCCCTGGCTGGCTGCTGCTAATAATACAAATACAATTGAAATGATGATTTTCTTTGTAAACGGTTTTAAATAACCCGCCAGACGCAATATCACCTTGCCTGCATTTTGCGGTTTCTCTTGCGATCCCAATCGACCATGCCCTCGCATCATTTTGACACCTCCAGAGCAGATTCAATAAGATCCATTTCACCGCCAAATTGGGTGGCAAGGATTTCTGCATAAATTTCGCTGGTTTCCATAAGTTCTTTATGCTTACCCTGGCTTACTATTTTCCCCTGATCCAGGACAAGGATTTTATCTGCGTTCCTTACGGTGCTAATCCGCTGCGCGATGACTAAAGTTGTCCTGCCTTTTCTGAGATCTTCCAAGGCTTTTTGGATTAAATACTCGGTTTCGGTGTCAACAGATGATGTGCTGTCATCCATTATCAGAACTCTTGGTTGAACCAGCAATGCCCTGGCAATGGCAATGCGTTGTTTTTGCCCACCCGAGAGACCTACACCTCTTTCACCCACCAATGTGTCCAAACCATCAGGTAAATCATGGATGAACTCAAATGCTTGCGCGATTGTCGCAGCCTGAATAATCTCTTCATCAGTAGATTCTGGTTTACCGTACGCGATATTTTCGCGCAGGGTTCCGGCAAATAATGTTGTTTCCTGAAGTACGATCCCTATTTGATTACGCAGCGATTCAATGGTGACGTCTCTTACGTCAATACCATCGATTGTGACACTTCCTTCCGTCACGTCATAAAACCTTGGAACTAAATTGATGATTGAAGATTTACCAGATCCGGTCTGGCCAAGAATTGCAACGGTCTCATTGGGTTCTGCCACAAAATTGATATCCTGTAAGACACAGGTCTCTGACCCTCTATATCTGAAGCAGACATCTTTGAATTCAATCCGTCCTTGAACTTCAGGCAATTCAGTTGCATTTTCTTTTTCAATCACATCAGAAGTTGCGTCGATCACTTCATAAATCCGCTCAGCAGATGCCTCTGCCCTGGATAACATGGAGCCGATCATCCCCAGCATGAACAAGGGGAAGAGCAGAGATCCCTGATAGCTAACGAACGCGACCAACTCTCCGATTGTCACGGACTCACGCATGACCATTAAACCGCCTATCCATACTACTAGGACACTGGCGACATTGGCGACAAAGAAAATTACCGGAAAAAAATTGGAAAAAAGTCGGATGAGTTTTATATTCTCATCCTTAAAATCTACATTCCTCGTTCCAAATCTATCGATTTCATAACCTTCTCTGGCGAATGCTTTTACGATCCTGATCCCGGCTATGTTTTCCTGTAATACTGTATTCAGCGCAGATAGCTTCTGCTGTACAGTCTTAGAAAGGGGCATCAGTCCGCGCACAAAGATACTAAAGAAAAATATAAGCACCGGTAACATACCAACAAAAATTAAAGTAAGCCGCCAGTTCATTACAAACAGGATTATGAGTGTCCCAACAAATGAAATTAGCCCACCCACAAGCTGAAGTAAGCCAACTCCGGTAAATGTTTTGACCAGCTCAACATCAGATGTCATCCGGGTCATTAATGCACCCGTTTGTGATTGATCGTGATAAGAGAAGCTCAGATTTTGCAGTTTAGTAAAAATCTGATTGCGCATCTCATAAGCGATGGATTGGGCGACAATTTCAGCCCAATAGCTCTGGAAAAACTGAAATACTCCCCGCAAAATCGCAAGTCCGATTAGAACCAGTGCGAGGGTGTATATCAGGTTCATTTCGAGCTTCCCAATACCCTGGTCTATCAACATCCGCAACACCTGAGGCGTAATCAGGTTCGATGCATTCACGATGAGCAAGGCAAAAAACGAACCCGCAGCTGGCAACCAATAATGTTTGGCTAGGAGTAAAGTTCTGAGTATACCTTTCACGCTTGTAATTTCCTTTCACCACTCTGGAGTACCTGGTCAACCACCTGAAAACCATTCATGAAAGAATCAATTTCTTCAGGGGATAGTAAAATTAACTTCTCAGAAACTATCTGCACAACTTCACCATCCACCTGCAAAATCTGTTCCTGCCCGGCTATAGATGTTTTTAAAATGAATTTCCGGGCATCTTTTTCATGCGGCATTCTTTCAATCCACCCTTTTTCAATAAGTAGCTGGATCGTTTCACTCAATGATGCTTTGGATATCATCAATTTTCTGGCTAGATCACTCAAACTCATGGGACTTTTCTGCAGTATGCGCAGGATTCGGTAATGTGTCATCGGTAATAAAGAAGGTTGCGATTTCAATGCGGCTACAATAAACTGCATCAATCTGGGTATAATATCAATCAGCTTCTTTGCTGCTAAAACGTGTTTTTCATTGTTAGTTTTCATATTGTTAGGACACCGAATTATATCATCTGGGCAAAAGTCCACTCGCATATGATTACGCTTAACCATATACAATCGTTGCAGTACATAAAGGAAATGCAGATGGCAAAAACAAGTCTGCAGGAGGGTTACTCAGGCCGTTCGAGGGTATGTGCGCGCCGGGCTGCCATAATTCTTCTGCGCGCCTGGATGGACTCAACGCAGATCAGTTATCCAAATGTGGATGGTTACCGATTGATCCAATTTGCACTAGAAAATGCGGAGCTTCCCCAAAACACAACGCGGATTCTAAATCACCTTGTTCAGAGGGTGGATGGAAGCTACAATTTACCGGCAGATATAAATTTGTTGGATGATGTAAATTCCTTGCTGGAGCACCTTTCGATAAACTTGGTAAAATATTAAAAATGGAAAATAACAAAAATATTATTGTCTATGGTACTCATTGGTGCCCGGATTGCGTTCGGACAAAGTTTATTTTGGATCGAAAAAATATTGCTTACGATTATGTTGATATTGACCATGATCCGAGTGCCAGGAAATTTGTAATGGAAACAAATCGCGGCTATTGCAGTGTGCCCACCATACTCTTTCCAGATGGGTCCACCTTAACCGAACCGGATCCTCGCACTCTTGAGGCAAAAATTGCGAGTTTTATGGGGTAGTGCTTTTCTTCTTTCCTGTAAACTGGCTGATAAGCCAGAAAAACAGGGCAAATATAAAAATTACACTCCCCGCTACCATAAAAGTTTTAGTATTACTACCTGCATTTTCTATTTCAATGGCTGGTGGTGAAGTCAACCGCTGTTTTAAATTATCAACGAATTCCGGTTTTGGCTGATAAGCGCGAAGACGCACCTTGAGAGCATTTTCAACGGTCGTTAAATCTGTTTCCATCATACCGCATCCTCATCTGCTGGATAAGCCACCACGCCTATCGTTCCAGGACCCAGATTGGCAGCAACGGATATGGACAAATCTGTCAGAATTACTTCTTTTACACTGAATTTTTCTTTTACCAAATTCAACAAATCCATCGCCGATGGATAATCTTCAGCGTGCACAATGGCAATGTTTACTACTTTTTCGCCAACCTTTTGTTTCACCAGATCAAGAACACGGTCTATTGATCTTTTTCTTGTTCTTACACGGTCTGCAATCTCCAGCATCCCATCTTTTAACATAATAATAGGCTTGATTTGCAGGATGGAACTGATACGTTCCTGGAATAAATTGACCCTCCCGCTCCTTCGCGCAAATTCAAGCGTGTCCAGCGTCATTACAATCGTTATCTTTTTTCGGATTCCTTCCAACCGGTCAACAATATCCTTTACCGATTTTCCCGCGCGATCCAATAAACGGGCTTCTTTTGCCATGTAAGCCAATCCCGCGGACCCGTTACCTGAATCAAACGGAATGACATTAAACTCAGAGACAATTTCTTTTGCAGCGAGTTGAACGGCATTAAATGTGCCGCTCATTTTACTGGCTACATGCAGGGATAATATATCATCCCCTTTTCTTGCAATTCTGCGATAAAAATCAATTATCTGCCCGGTTGATGGCAAAGATGTCTTCGGTATTAGTTTTTTTTCGCGAACCATTTTGTAGAACTGTTCAAGATTAATATCAATTCCCTGCCGGTAGCTTTTCTCACCTAATTGAATATTTATGGGAAGGATATTTATTTCGAATTCCTCATCCCAACCGCGGGGATAATCCATTGAGCTGTCCGTTACGATTCTGAGTGTTTTCATGATTGGATATCCATCTCCTCCACATCCAGCCTGAGGGAATTTAATGTTCGATGGTAAAGACTCTTTATTGCCCCTTCACTTCTGCCCATGATCACTCCAATTTCAGCATTAGATAACTGTTCAACAAATTTCAGAATGATTAATTGTTGTCTTTCAGCGTTTAACATCCGCAACCGTTTCATGAGCATATCCAGTTGTTGATAAGCGATAACTTCTGCTTCAGGAAATTCCGATAGTTTGCGATCTGCCTCAACGTTATCTTCCAGGGGTACTTCTTTTTTTCGGTTGTTATCTCTATGCCAGTTGGCAACCAGATTGTGGGCAATTCTATACAGCCACGCTGAAAATGGAACACCCATATTTTTGTACCGGTGTATGTGTTGATACGCCCGATGAAATACTTTTGCCGTCAGATCTTCAGCTTCGTTCTCCTGTCCTGTTCTGTAGTAGATGTAGTTATATATTCGGGCAATATATCGTTCGTATAAAATCCCAAACGCTTCCTGATCGCCCGATGCAGCCTGCTGCAGTGCAATGTCATCAGTGATGTTGGTATTGTCCATATCAGCTGCCGATTTCATCATAGTTAACACCATTGTATCGGATTCGGTCTGATAGTTGATATTTTTGCATAAAATGAATGTGACCTCACAGTGAACACAGGCATATATACAAGATAGGATGCCCTATGCTACAATATGATCGTAACTGGGGATGACAGGCTTCGACGGGGGAGGCTGGTCCCAGATTGCGAGCCGAGAGGTGCCGACCTCGAAAAATCAGCACAAAAAATCAAGTGCCAATCGCACTTCCTACGCTGCACTTCCTCTCGCTGCCTAGCAGTGGTGGATTTTCAGCCGATCTCCTAGAGATCGCGTCTTCCCATCCCGATCACCTGCCGGTGATGGTGCGGGCGTAACAAAGCGGGTGTGCCCTGTGGGATGCCGTTAAACATGGGAAAGAGAACTTTCGGGTTCAAACGGATTGCCGGATTACAGCAACGTGGATGAGCGGTAATTTGGTGAGATCAATAATTCCACTACGCTCGTAGATATCTGAGGGTCGAATCTTTCGGACGCGGGTTCAAATCCCGCCATCTCCACTAAAAAATCAGCAGATCATGCTGATTTTTTTATTTCACTACGCACACCAATCCTTTTAAGTATTCCCCTTCTGGAAAGTTGGGATTGATGGGATGATCAGCAGATTGATGCAGCTGTTCAATTATTTGTACTTCCCGTTTCGCATCAAGGGCTGCATCCATCAAGACTTTTTTGAATAGATCCATCGTAACGCCACCAGAACAGCTGAATGTCATTAATACCCCTTCTGGCAAGAGTGACTTCAATGCCATAAGCTGTAAATCTTTGTATGCCCGCGCTGCCTTTTCTGCCTGAGCGCGAGTTGGAGCCAATTTTGGTGGGTCCAGAACAATAAGGTCGTATTGCTCATTTCTATCCCGCATTTTTCTCAAGTAATCAAAAACATTTGCCTGCACCCGGGAATGTATTTGATTGGAATATTGATTCTCTTCAATGTTTTTTAGCAGCAGATCCAAAGCGTTGGCGGAGCTATCAACTGACGTAACCGAATCTGCTGATCCGGCGAAGGCGTTTATTGAAAAACCGCCACTGTAGGAAAACGCATCCAAAACCCTTTTGCCATTAGCATATTTACGAATTGCCAGACGATTTTGACGTTGATCCAGGTAAAAGCCGGTTTTTTGACCTTCAGAAGTATCAATGAAATATCTAATTCCATGTTCTTCAATGATGAATGGGTTCCTTACCGTCTCTCCAACAATTTTATGAAATGGCAGTAATCCTTCCAGCTTCAGGATATCGTCTGAAGAATTCTCAAAGAGCGTCTTACACTCTGTAATTTCCATAATGCAACGATGGAGCGTTTCACGAAAGTAATATGCGCCTGTTGTGTGCAGCTGTAGAATTACCGTGTCTCCAAACTGATCCACAATAATCCCCGGCAAATAATCTGACTCTGAGTGAACCAGTCGTAATGCGTTGGTTTGTTTAGCATCAGGGAGGGATTTCCGCATTTCTACGGCCGATAAAATTCTCGTGTAAATGAGTTCTTCGTTCGGAAAGATATCTTCCTCAAACGACCACATCCGTACTTTTATCTGGGATACCGGGCTATATGCACCCCATCCAACGATCTGGTGATTAGCAGTCAGAACCTGCACAATTTCTCCAGCTCCGGGAGCACCATCGATACTGTCT
>CAZRKL010000055.1:0-15591 GCA_964600595.1 uncultured Leptolinea sp. | reverse complement strand
GGCACACACTACCAGTTTGAGCGGAAAGGGTTTTTCACCGTGGACCCGGATTCAAAACCCGGCAAACCGGTGTTCAACCTGACAGCGACTCTCAAAGACACCTGGGCTAAGATCGAAAAGAAAAGTTAACGTATACTCGTGTTTGGAAAGGGCTTCAGTTTAATTTCTAGAAGCCCTTTTTTTATTTACTTCTCGTTGATTGGATGACAGGATGCAAAACAGCATAGACATGTATATCGAGGGTGCAATCCGCTGGGCGATGCAGCAAATCGGCTCTGATAAGTACGCAACCCGGTGTTACGCGTTTCTCGAAGACGCCTACGAATTGGGGAATGGGATTATTTTGGATGGCAAAGGCTGCACCGCCCGCGAAGCGGCGGATGCATACGGTTGGCAGTCCGGCAATTCACCCCGGGGCAGTTATGTTTTCTTTGATTGTTCCGGACCCATCCGCGGGGCAGTTCGCAATTGGGGACATATCGGCATATCACTGGGGGATGGGCGGATCATCCATGCCTGGGATGTTGTGCGCGTAAACACCATACGCGACGTGGAAGAATTGCTGCCTGCGCCCGGATGGACGGCACCGGTCTATCTGGGGTGGGCACCTGCCGAACAGATCCTGCAGGGGATGACGACAAAATAGTATTGAACCTTATCGTTGACTGGTTATAATCGAATCAGATCATCTGCGCTGGAACGGGGGGAGTATTACAACACAGCGTTCACTGAATACAAACGCGGATATGGGAGGTTTGCATGAGAAATATCCTGTTGTTTGCTGTTCTGTTTATCTCCCTTACTCTGAAAGCATCCTGCGGTTTGCTGCCGGATCTTCCCGAGAGTCTGTCAGGTGGTGATGAGGAAGAAATGGAGCCGACTTCATCCAAAAACCTGGTGACCGATGAACAGGAACTTATGCAGGACGATGATGAGGGTCCGGGCTATGAGGATTTTGACTGCACCAGCGGAGGACCTTTTGCACTTGAAGCAACCCATAATTATTCAACCGTAGTTGATGAAGCTACCTACAACTTCCAGGTTTCTGCTTACATTGATCTTGTTGTGGATGAATCTGGCAAAGTGACTGGAACGGGTGGCAATTCGCAGTGGCAGGTGTTGCTGGAAGCTCCAGATTGCCTGGGAACCGCATATCCTGCTTATTCGGCCAAAGTAAGCGGTACCTGCGAAAATTCATTGATGCTGTTAAATATCTCAGAAACAGTTGGCTCACATACCATGACTTTCCTGTGTGGTGAAGATCCGGAACCATACTCTCGGGGTATGCCCGGCGCAACCATGACCCATGAAATTGCCATCCGGGCAAGTACGGATACCCGGGTGAACGGTGCAGAAGTGTATTTCATGGCGCCGCAAGGGGAAGGTGTAAAGAAATGGGTGATCTTTAGAGAAGGAGATTTCCCCCTGGTGCCACTTACAACTCCATAGACCCGCAGGTTCTACAGAAAACGGACAATTTATATCCGAATTTAGTAAACTGGATTAATGAAAACAAAAACTTTGATTATCAGCCTGAGTATTCTGGCTATCTTATTATCATCATGCACGGCACCTATAACTGCGAGCCAGCCAACGGATGTAATTCCACCGGCGACAGCCACGAGTGTACCTACCATTGCAGATACAGCCACACCCTTACCAACCGAACCACCAGCTCCGGCACCTACATCAGAACCGGTTCTTCTGACGCCTTCTTTCCCGGAAGGGGATTCGGCTGATTGGAGTCTTGTGGCGAGCGGCTTGAACCGTCCTGTGGATATCGTGCACGCCGGGGATGGCAGCGGCAGATTGTTCATACTGGAACAGCCGGGAGTGATCCGGGTTCTCCTCAATGGGCAGCTCCAACCTGATCCTTTCTTGGATTTGCGTGACCGCGTGGGCAGCGCTGCCAACGAACAGGGATTGCTGGGAATTGCCTTTCATCCACGTTTCAGTGAGACTGGCTATTTCTATGTAAATTACACGGATTATTCCGGTGATACCGTGATTTCACGTTTTACCGCGCCTGATTCACGACAGACAGGCGATCCGAACAGTGAATTGGTTCTGCTGCGCGTGGAGCAACCCGCGGGCAATCACAACGGGGGTCAGCTGCAATTTGACCCGCAAGGTTTCCTGTGGATCGGTCTGGGAGACGGCGGCGGGCAGGGTGACCCCAATGGATACAGTCAATCAACCAGTTCCCTTCTGGGCAAATTACTGCGCATAGACGTTAACGTGGAGAGCGGATACGCCGTTCCACCGGATAATCCGTTTATTGCCGGCGGTGGAGCGCCGGAAATTATGGCACTCGGACTGCGTAATCCGTGGCGTTTCACTTTTGACCGTCTGACCGGCGATTTATTCATTGCCGATGTCGGGCAGAACAAGTGGGAAGAGATTAATCATCTTCCGCCGGGTTTTAGTGACTATCCTGCCAACTTCGGCTGGAATATCCGCGAAGGATCGCACCCGTACCGGGAGACAGCCACCGAGGCTGTTCTAATCGACCCTGTCTATGAATATGACCACAGCGTTGGCTGTTCAATAACCGGCGGGGTTGTTTACCGTGGAGAGGATTTGCCAGCCTTCCAAGGTGTGTATCTTTTTGGTGATTTCTGCACCGGTACGATGTGGGGTTTGATACCCGGCTCCGATGGTGGTTCGTGGGAGGCACGCGAATTGTTCCGGACCAACTATAAAATTGTTGCGTTCGGAGAGGATGAGGCGGGTGAAGTGTATCTGCTTGATTTAAATGGCGGAGTCTATCGGCTAACTGCGAAGTAACTTACCGCTTATCCGCGGTGCACTGCCATCGCGCCGGCGTTTCCAGACATAAAGCTTTCAAGCTGGGCACCTGTCACTTCTACGGGTGTGCGGCGGGCAGGATCATTGATGATAAACCTGCCGGTTTCCTGGTTGTATCCACTCACGGTTACGATGTGTTTGGTGGCATTCCCGGGAGCGCCATTGTTATCTGGTCCGCGGTCACCCGTCCAGGGAAGGTTGGATTTACCCGAAAAAGTACCGCTGACGATCACCCTGGCACCGCTCTTCAATGCAGAGAGGATGGACTGGGCATCTTCAGCAATCATCCGGGTGGATGCGCCGGCTGCTCTGGCACCCCGCTTCATATCGTCAAAATCGGTGTAAAAGTTATGCTCGTACTCTGCCCTCTTGCCGCTGCCGGTAACTCCATCTCTGCCGCTGTCGTGAGTCATGACTTTACGGGCAAGATCAACCAATTCTCCCACTTTGCCTGTGGATGCTTCTCCGGGAAGGGATAATCCCAATCCACGCAGCGCCATCACAAGGGATGTGGGACCGCAGTTGGAGTTCACACCATCACCGCCAACCTGTTTCTCTGCATCAAATTGATTGATCTGCAGTCTGGCAGCCTGATCCACGCTGCTGACAGGGTTAATAAACTCACCCAGTAATCCGCTAATACCGTTTCCATCCCCCAGCGCGCCCATGAGCAGCGAGAGGATGGATGACATATCGTTGTTTTTGGATGTCTGACCACCGAGCGGATTGCCCAACTGTTCCAGCAGCATGGTAGTTAACAGGAGCTGAAAATCGACCCCGTCGGAGACTGGTTGGTTTTGCGGTTTGGGGGCGTATGATGCTTCCTGAGTTAAAGATACCGATAATGGATTAATTCCCTGATTTGACATGGTTCCATTTTATCCAACCACGCCCGGGTTGCAGTAAAACACAGGTAAAAATCAGCTGTATTTTTAATAAAGCTGGTCTCGAATATCAAATCACCCCAGCCAATTGCTATGTTAAAATTGTGCTATGACAGGTCGCATCTTTTTTGAGGATAATCTTTCCGTTTTGCACTCGCTGCCATCCGATTCCATCGACCTGATCTATATCGACCCCCCATTCAACACAGGTAAGGTTCAAGCTCGAACACAAATTCAAACGATATCAAGTCAACATGGTGACCGGACGGGGTTTGCTGGAAAACGTTATGAGACCATTAAATTGGGTTCAAGAAAATACCTGGATCTGTTCGATGATTATCTGGCGTTCCTGGAACCACGCCTGGTTGAAGCGCATCGTTTGTTAAAACCATCAGGAAGCTTGTTTTTTCACATTGATTTTCGTGAGGTTCATTATTGCAAGATATTGCTGGATGCCATTTTTGGACGGGAAAGCTTTCTGAATGAGATTATTTGGGCTTATGATTACGGCGGCAGAACCCGTAAGAAATTCCCGCCAAAACACGACAATATCCTCTGGTACGCGAAGACCCCGGATTCTTACACATTTAACTTGAATGTGTTGGACCGCATCCCGTACATGGCCCCTGGCTTGGTGGGGAAAGAAAAAGCTGCCCGTGGCAAACTACCCACCGATACCTGGTGGCACACCATCGTTCCAACCAACGGTAAAGAGAAAACCGGTTATCCTACCCAGAAACCAATGGGAATTCTGCGCAGGATCATCAATGTGTGCAGTAATCGGGGCGATATGGTATTGGATTTCTTCGCGGGTTCAGGGACCACCGGCGCGGTATGTCTGGAATTGGATCGAAATTTCATCCTGGTTGATAATAACCCACAGGCGATTGAGGTAATGAAGACGAGGTTTATCCATTCTCCAGATATTGAATGGATTGGTCAAAACGCCCCGACTGGTACGTAACATGCACAGCAAAGAAGGTGAGATAACGTATGTGAGGAGGGTATCCATGACTGGTATGGAAACCGAACGTGCAATTGAATTAATCAAACAGGGAAATGTAGCCGAAGGGGCGAAAATCCTGTCGACTGTTATTAAAGATGAACCCGACAATGAACAGGCATGGTTGTGGATGTCTGCCTGTGTTGGCGACCGGGAAAAGAAAATCTACTGTCTGCAGCGTGTATTCCAAATTAATCCTTATAGTCCTGCTGCCCGCAAAGGTCTGGCCGCATTGGGTTTTGATGTGCAGCCACCTGTTCAGGAAACCCCTCTGCCAGTTGGGGAAGATGCCGGGACGAATGGTTCAGGTTTCCGTTACAGTGATCTGACAGCCGCGCTCGGAGAACGGGATCCGGAAAACAAGGAGCCCACCACGCCGTTGAAAGCACGCATGGCCGCTGGTGTAGAACCATCCCGACCCATCGACAAACCTTTTGCATATGGTTCAACGCAAACTAATGATGAAAAAACGCATCAATTCACACCTTCCGCTTCGCTGGATGAACAACTTTCAACCGCTGTAACTCAACCCGCGGCTGCCACCTCTGCGGAGAAGGCGATGATGCTGGAAGATTTCGGGTTTTCTCCTCCCGATGAGCCGCTCCCGCCTGCTCAACCGCTGGAACCCATTGCGGAATTGCGTCAGCAAACCAGCGAAAGCCTGTCAGCCAAACCCAGGCGACGGCGCAGAAAAACCAGCCCGTTGACGGTAGTGATATTGGTACTGCTCATATTATTACTGGTATTGGTATTGGCTGGAAAATTTGTATTTCACCTGTTCTAATCAGACTGTGGAAACGCCTCAACTGCAAGCCATTCTAAATAAACTTCATGCACAATCCAACCCCGCCAACCTGGCGGGGATGGCTCATTATGGTATCCAGACTGGTCAGGCATTGGGTATTCCCCTGCCCGTTTTACGCAACATGGCAAAAGGCATTAAAGACCATGATCTCGCGCTACAGTTGTGGGAAACGGGTATTCACGAAGCCCGTTTGCTCGCATCCATGGTGGATGATCCAAAACTGGTGACTGCAGATCAAATGGAATTCTGGGTGAAGGATTTTGATTCCTGGGATATTTGTGATGGTGTGTGTGGGAACCTGTTTGACAAAACGCCTTATGGCAGACGGAAAGCAGTCGAGTGGTGTGCCCGCGAGGAGGAATATGTTCGCCGGGCTGGCTTCGCTATGATCGCGTGGCTGGCGTTGCATGATAAAAAGGCGCCAGATTCATTCTTCGTTGATTTACTCCCGCTGATAGAAAAAGGTGCCGAAGATAATCGAAATTTTGTCAAGAAAGCGGTCAATTGGGCGCTGCGCCAGATTGGCAAGCGCAACAAAGACCTCTGGCAAATTGCCATGGATTACTGCCTGCGCCTGCAGGAAAGCCCGGTTGCATCAGTCCGCTGGGTCGTGAAAGATGCCCGCCGCGAATTAGAATCCAAGAGAGAGCATATCTTTGCGCGCTAAACGGTACCCAATCCTCGATTACGATCCTGCTCCCGATGCGATCATTGAGCCATCCCGCATTATTCGCAAAAGGGATTATTCACACAAAGTTGTCTTTTGTTTCTTCCAGGAAGTCATTCAAAATCTGGTTGAGCGTGGGATGGCAAAGAAAGTTGACCGTCTCAAATCAGAGATGGGAGACAACCCCATTTACCAGGTTGATGGAGAAGGTGGATCCTGGATGCTGGTTCATCCCGGTGTGGGCGCTCCACTCGCGGCTGCTTATATGGATGAGATGATCGCCCGCGGTTGCCGTCATTTTATTGCCTGTGGCGGCTGCGGTGTGCTCGATAAAACCATACCGGTGGGGCATTTACTGGTGCCGGTGTCTGCTGTGCGGGATGAAGGCACCTCTTATGCTTACCAACCGCCTGATTGGCAGGCAGTACCTACTGTGAATGCCCTAAATGCAGTCCACCACACTCTCCAGAAACACCACGCTCCCCATGATGACGTTACCACCTGGACGAACGACGCCATCTACCGTGAAACAAAAGCGATGACCAATCTGCGCCGGAAACAGGGTTGCCGCACCGTGGAAATGGAAACTTCTGCTTTTTGCGCGGTTGCTCATTTTCGGGGTGTGGAATTTGCCCAAATCCTTTACGGGGGCGACTCTGTTGAAGAAACAGGCTGGGATGGTCGTGATTGGATCTCGCGCCTGGATATCCGTGAGCGCATCCTCTGGCTGGCAGCCGAAGCGGTGCTGGCGATTCCGTAAATATCTGCTTCATAAAATAACAAAATTCCAATCAATTGTTAACATAATTCTTGTACTCGGGTATTACTCTATAACTGTACATTATGAGTAAGGAGCATGCATTATGTCAAAAATTGTCGGAATTGATCTAGGTACAACCAACAGTGTTGTTTCTGTAATGGAAGCGGGTACCCCGGTGGTGATCTCCACCGCTGAAGGGTCACGTTTGCTGCCGTCTGTAGTCGCGTTCACAAAAAACAATGAACGGCTGGTTGGACAGCAGGCAAAACGCCAGGCTGTTGTCAACCCCGAAAATACCATTTATTCCATCAAGCGTTTTATGGGTCGCCACTTTGAAGAGGTGGAGTCCGAGCGTAAGATGGTGCCATATAACATCGTTAAGGGTCCACAGGGTGATGTGCGGGTGAAGATCCCTTTAAATAATAAGGAATACACCCCGCAGGAAGTCTCTGCGATGATTCTGGGTAAGTTGAAAGCGGACGCAGAAGCGTATCTGGGCGAGCCTGTCACCCAGGCAGTGATTACCGTGCCGGCGTATTTCAACGACAGTCAGCGTCAGGCAACCAAGGATGCCGGAAAAATTGCCGGATTGGAAGTGCTGCGCATCATCAATGAGCCGACGGCATCTGCCCTCGCTTATGGTCTGGATAAGAAAACCAACGAACGGATTCTGGTGTTCGATCTGGGTGGTGGTACTTTTGATGTATCCATCCTCGATGTGGGTGAGGGCGTGGTTGAAGTGAAAGCCACCAATGGTGATACCCACCTGGGCGGTGATGATTGGGATGAAATGATAGTGCACTGGGCAGCAGATGAATTCAAGAAAGATCATGGCATTGATTTACGCCAGGACAGACAGGCATTGCAGCGTCTGCGTGAAGCAGCCGAAAAAGCCAAGATCGAGTTATCTTCCTTGATGGAAGCGGAAATTAATCTGCCTTACATCACTGCAGATGCGAATGGCCCCAAACATCTGCAATTCAAGCTGACCCGTGCGCAGTTTGAACATATGACCGAAAAATTACTCGATCGCTGCCGTAAGCCTTTTGAGAATGCCATCAAAGATGCAGGAATTAACGCGGCTGATATTGATGAAGTTGTCCTCGTGGGTGGCGCTTCCCGTATGCCCATGGTGCATGAATTGGTTCGTTCACTTGTAAAAAAAGAGCCGAATAAAGGTGTTAACCCGGATGAAGTTGTCTCCATTGGGGCAGCCATCCAGGGTGGTGTTCTTGGCGGGCAGGTAAAAGATGTTTTACTCCTGGATGTTACCCCGTTGACACTGGGACTGGAAACCCTGGGTGGTGTGATGACTCCCCTGATTGAGCGCAACACAACCATCCCGGTTCGCAAATCAGAGGTTTTTTCAACGGCTGATGATAACCAGACCGCAGTGGATGTTCATGTGCTGCAGGGGGAACGTCCGATGGCAGCCGACAACATGACGCTGGGTCGCTTCAGACTGGATGGGATTCCACCAGCTCCACGCGGAATCCCGCAGGTGGAAGTAACATTTGATATCGACGCCAATGGTATTCTAAATGTTGCTGCAAGAGATAAAGCAACCGGGAAAGAACAGAAGGTGACGATTACCGCCAGCACCAACCTCGACAAGAAAGATATCGAGCGAATGGTGGAACAGGCGAATGAGAACCGCGCAGATGACCAGCGCCGTAAGGAATTAATCGAAGCGCGCAACATGGCGGATACAGCGGTATATCAAACCGAGAAGACCATCCGTGATCTGGGTGACAAGGTAAAAGAAGAAGACAAGAACCGCCTTGAAAGCCTGATCTCAACATTAAAAGAGACCATGCAGCGGGAAAACGCCGAAGATATCAAGCGGACAGTGAGTGACCTGCAGCAGGCTTTGAGCGCGGTCGGATCGCAAATGTACCAGCAGCCGGGAGGCGACACTCCACCACAATCCGATGGAGAACAGTCTAACGGCGATGGCGGCGACGTGGTGGAAGGCGAATTCAAGAGCGTATAAAAACATCAAAGAGAACTGGTACCCCAGTTCTCTTCTTTTCAAATCCCCTCGGTAAAGAATTGCTATAATGTTTGGTATTGAAAAACCATAATTCATTTCTTTGCCAACTTCTTTACATCCTGTCAACTGGTTTTATCCTGATGTACTTTTCGGAGCATCTGTTTTGGGCGCGTGTCCGTCCGGATGATTCGATCCGGGGTTGGATCATGACCTGGATTGCTTACTCATTATCCGGTTTTGTCTTTCTTTTTATTGTGAAGTACTTCCATGTTAACTCCTTCTGGATGGTATTTCTGGCTGGTTCGATTTTTGGTTGGTTAACCGAAGGCGTGATCGTCCAGACCACCTACGAAGATCTGCCTCTTTCTATTTCGTTCACAGGTTTGGCCTGGCATGCGCTGATATCCGTTTGCGTTGGCTGGTATGCGTTCAGGGATGCATTGTCCAAAAGTGCTGTGTCTACAATGATGTTATCTTCTCTAATCGGTTTGTGCTATGGATTATGGGCAATCTCATGGTGGCTTGAACCCGATGGTGGCAAGTCTTCAATTTTCGAATTTGCGGGGTTTTCGTTTGTAATTACTCTGATTGTGATGCTGGCATATTGGGTAAATCTGAAATTTGATCCTTACTCCTTTGCTCCCCCTCGATGGATGCTGATTATCGTTGTCATAGGTTTTGTGATTCTGTTTTTGATCTCGGTTATCCCAGCCGTTGGTATAAGGGCGTTTATCCTGCCGGTTTTGCTGGTATTGGTGATTTATGCTTTATATCGTTCAAAACAAAAATCGCGTACTACTGTACAATTTCAATCTCCTCAAAAACAAATTCCCAATGTCCGAATGATTAGCTTACTGGTGATACCGGGCGTTGCAATTGTTGTATATACAATTGCGTATATTTTAGATCTCAAATGGCAAACCAATTGGATTCTATATTTTCTCACGACGCCATTAGGTTTCATACTATTGGCAATCGGAATTATCAAAGCAGTGCGAAAAACCCATGAATTAAGCACAGAAGCATAATTATGTATGAGTTGGAAAGATATTTGATAATTACCTTTGGTAATGTGATCCTGGGAGCGAACTAAAAATCATCAAGCTTTGTCTGCGTGAAAATCGTTTGATAGGATCCCATACACTAATTCGTCAAACCATTCCCCATTCAATAGTATTCTCTCCCGCAATCTGCCTTCTAACTGCATGCCAATCTTCTCCATGACCCGGATTGAAGCGGAGTTGTCTGCGTGGCAATATGCAGTCACCCGATGTGCTTTTAAAACTGTAAATGCGTACTTCAAAGCGGACCGCGCTGCTTCAGAGGCGTAACCTTTTCCCCAATAATCCGGGTGCAGAGACCAGCCAATCATCCACTCGTCATCACCGGCTGTATTAATCTTCAGGGTGATCCTTCCTCGCAGGCGGTCATCGGGAGGGATTGTGATTGCCAGTTTGAATATTTTCCGCGGGGATTCAGCTGCCCATTCCAATGCGCCTTCCAATCTGTAGCGGATGTCCTCTGGTGTGAGGATTCCGGGTTCGTAACGGTTGACGAGCGGATGCAGATCCATTTCCTGAAGCGCATCCAGATCATCCAAGCGGAATTCGCGAATTCTCAAGCGGGGAGTAACTAATTCCATAAAGCGAAGTATACCTGATTCAGCATTACAGGGGTGTCGCTTGTACCTAAAGTTGGTTTAATGTGGAGATAGTATAATTGCCGAATGAAAAAGAATGGTGTTAAGTTTTTCGTTGGCGCTTTGGCGATGCTGTTCATCCTTACGGCAGTTGTTTTTATTGTGCCGTCACTGCGGGAACGAGCGTTACTGAAATTTGATGAGTTCCGCGCCCAAATAAAATATGCGATCAATCCACCTGAAAAGGTGATATTCGAGCCTCAGGAACAGCAGATTGCCGCTGTGGTCCGTCAGACAATGACAGCTCTTGCGCCTACCGCGACTGCCACGATCACCCCTTCTACGCCCGAACCGACTATGACTCCTACCATTACACTCACGCCTCTCCCCGCATTGGTGCAATTGGATGGAATCATATTCCAAACACAACGGGCTATGTGGAATTACTGCGCCCCGGCGAATTTGTCCATGGCTTTATCTTACTGGGGCTACGAAGATTACATTCTCAACATTGGCCGCTGGTTGAAACCGTACAGTAAAGATAAAAATGTTATGCCCTACGAAATGAAAGCCTTTGTAGAAGAAGTTGCAGGATTAAAAGCGGTGATTCGGGTTGGTGGAGATCTGCAGATAATCAAGAACTTTATCGCGAACGGTTTTCCTGTGTTGGTGGAAAAAAGTGAAGTGCTGCATGGAGAGTATGGTCCCGGTTCAACAGGCTGGATGGGGCATTACATGGTATTCAATGGATTTGATGATTCCCGCCGTGTTCTTATCGGGCAGGATTCACTGAGCGGACCGGATGCAGAGTTCTCTTATGATGCTCTCGACCACGATTGGCGGGGGTTCAACTATATTTATATGATTATCTATCCTGATGAAAAGGAGCAGCAGGTTTTTGACCTGCTCGGAGATCAGCTGGATGAGACAGCCAATTACGAACATGCTGCATTAAAAGCTGCGAATGAAGTATTGGGGTTAAGCGGCAGAGACCAATTCTTTGCTTATTTTAATCGGGGCACAAACCTGGTCGCTTTGCAGGATTATGTTACAGCTGCACAGATGTTTGATGAAGCGTTTGCCATCTATCCTAATATCCCCGAAGACGATCGCCCTTACCGGGCGTTATGGTACCAAACTGGACCGTATTATGCGTATTATCACACCGGACGATATTGGGATGTAATCACACTCGCAACCACTACGTTGGATGCGATGTCCGAACCAACGCTTGAAGAGAGCTATTACTGGAGAGCGCGGGCGAATCTGGCGTTGGGTGATACGGTGGGCGCAGAAAAAGATCTTCGATTGGCTTTGAAATACCATGACGACTTTGCCCCGGCAGTTCAAATGCTAACAGAGATGGGACTATCAGATTAGTGCTGACGTTGTTTCGTCTGGGGTTGATGCGGCGGTAGAGACATCATGTACCAGGCACGGATAATCTGTAAGTACATTTTTATCCGGTTGATTATTCCAACAAATGATCCTCTATGAACCTCACTCGGGGGGTGGCTTACCCCAATTAAGGGAATGTATCGGGTGCGCCATTTTTGTTGATGCGCGGTAATGGTCATTACTGTCTCAATGCCGTATCCGGCGGATGCTTCGAAATTCAACTTGTTAAATAACTCACGCCGTATGCATCGCTGCCCCGATAGCCAGGGTGTAACCCAATGAGAAAAATCTGATGCCCAGGTGCCGTGTCTAAACTGCCCGACAGTCATATCGAGATTTCCATTCATGACGGGGTCGCAAAGATAGTGTATATGCTTCCCTTCCAATCCCTTCAGGTCTGCGTCGAGCATTAGAATAAATGGTGAAGATGTGTGCTGGAGGGCAAGATAAACAGATTGCCCCTTCCCCAGGTTTTTGGGATTAGAAATTATAGAAATCCTTGCATCAATAGCCTGGTGCTCTTTTACCACAGCTTCAGTATGATCCGTAGAACCGTCGTTTACTACAAGGATCTCCTGAATAAAGGAAATTTCTCTCAATAATTCAAGGACCCTTGCTATTCGCGCGGATTCATTATAGGCAGGGAGAATGACTGAAATTTGTTTTGTGCTCATAAGCTCGGTATTCTAACATAAATGCTACTCTCAAATCCTATCATATGTTATTTTTCAACGATTTCAATATCTGGTATGGTAGTTGTAACAAATCAGTGTGTTCTTGACAGTCTTTTATTATGGTATATACTGTCATTAATCTCTTTAGGAGACGTCGTATTAATTTAACAAAAGGCTGATGAGATGAAAGCATCCATTTGGAATATCCTAACAATCCTACTATCTGTTGGTGTTGTCATCATGGCGGTATTATTTGGTGTAGTTTTCCTGATGCCAAATCAGGTTCTCCCCGTCGCCATGCGTCCCATCAGTCTGCCGCCAACCCTTGCCTTACCCACCTCAACAGAGACTCCTCTGGTGTACTTTCCACCCACCTGGACGAAGACTCCACTCGCTACGACTGCAGCACCTACAGCGACAAAAACTTATACATTAACCGTGGCAGCTTTCCCCACTGAAACTGAGGCTGCTGTATTATCGCAAACTGCAACAGCAACGAGTACTACAACGGCTACTATAACAAAAACCAGCACCAAATCAGCAGCTATCATTATTGTTAATGGCACAGCCAGAACCGCTACCAAAACAAAAACTGTAAAACCGACAAAAACACCTACCAAAAAACCAACCATTACACCAGGTGGTCCACCCCTGTTTGGAGCAACAGATGATTACGCTGATGTTGGCGTTGCTCCATCATCGGTGATTATTAACGTAATTGCAAATGATTATCATTTTCCCGATTTGCCAATTCGAATAGCCACATTCATAAAGTATCCAAAACACGGTACTATCGAGAAAGTATCCAAGACTGATGTGAAATACCGTCCAGATGCTGGTTTCGTCGGGTTAGACACTTTCGTGTATAAGATGACGGATGAGCCAGGATCAGTTGACGAGGCTACTGTTTATATCATCGTTGGTGGAGCCTTAGAATGGCCTACTGCAATCACATTGACGGGTGATACGATTGCCGAAAATACACCGGTAGGTGCAGATATTGGGATTTTAAGCACCTCAGATTTAGATTCAACGAGTTTTTCGTATAAATTAATAGCTGGCACAGGCGATACAAATAACAGCTTATTTACCTTATCTGGAGATGGGCGTCTAAAAGCTAAAGCGATGTACGATTTTGAAAAGACTCCTGTTCTTTCCATCCGGGTCAGATCTACCGATGACACAGGCTTGTTTGTTGATGAGCGGTTACTTGTTTATGTTACCAATGTAAATGAAGCTCCTTCTATAACCACCATGACTTTACCCAATGCAGTAGTTGGAAATGAGTATAACGGGTTGGTCAAAGCTACTGATCCTGATTCGGGTGACACCTTAACATTCTCTTGCGTTACCGGACCCGCCTGGTTGACGTGTAACGCGGATGGATCCCTGACAGGAACAGTGGCTGGCAGCACCGGACCGGTTACATTTACAGCCCGTGTGCAGGATGCCGGCGGACTCTATGATGTGGAACCCGGCTCGATTACAGTGGTTCAACCCACACCCACACAAACACCATCTCCCACACCTGAATAGCATTTCAAATCACATGACTGACGAAATATCACAAGATACTTTTGAACATCTCGTACGCCTTGCCGCACTGGAATTAGAAGATCAGGAAGCAGAAAATATTCGCAGGCAGTTAAATTTGCAGTTGAAATCGGTGCACGAACTGCAGTCCATCCCGGTTGGCGAGGATATTCCTCCTGCCCGGCATGGTGTACCATTCCCACCCGAGCTATCGGCTCCACCGCGGAAAGATGAGTGGCTGCCTTACCCGGATGCGGACCAAATACTGAAACAGGCACCCCAAACCGAAGAGCGGTATTTTGTTGTACCTGAAATTCCACACACCCGTCTGGAATAACTATTTAAGATTTAGGTCAAAAGGGTGAGCGAGACGCGTGTGTTGCTCACCCTTTCATTCTGTAATATGGTGAATTGTCTATGGAATTATGTGATCTTTCTTCATTGGAAATTACCCGTTTAGTAAAATCCCGAAAAGCATCTGCGGTTGAAGTGCTTGAAAGCTGTCTGGAACGGATGGGCGCGGTCGATGGCAGACCCGGTTCCATTGAATCCGGTGAGATTACATCCGTCGATAAACAACATGTCCACGCGTTTATATACAGCAATACAGATATGGCGTTGGACCAGGCAAAAAAGGTTGATGAACGTATCCACAAGGGAGAGGACCCCGGTCTGTTGGCGGGAGTATCTTATACGGTGAAAGATATCTTCTGCGTGAAGGGGACGCCTTCGACAGCGGCATCAAAAATTCTGGCGAATTTCATTGCCCCCTATACTGCCACTCCGGTTGAACGGATGAATAATGAAGGCGCGGTCATGTTAGGTAAGGTCAATCTGGATGAATTCACCTTTGGTTCTTCCACAGAGTCCTCCGCTTTTCAACCTTCAACCCGAAATCCATGGGATTCATCCACGGTACCAGGCGGTTCCTCCGGGGGCAGCGCAGCTGCCGTGGCAGCCGGAGAAGGATCGCTTTCCCTCGGAACAGATACAGCTGGTTCAATTCGACAACCGGCTGCTTTCTGCGGCGTGGTTGGATTTAAACCCACCTACGGTAGAGTGTCGCGTTATGGTTTGATTGCGTTTGCATCCTCGCTCGATTGCCCTGGTCCGGTTGCCCGTGACATCCCGGATACCGCGCTGATGTTGCAGGTTATCTCCGGCAGAGATACTCGCGACAGCACCACTGTAACCCTGCCCGTACCAGATTACCTTGCCGAGATGGAAAAAGGAGTCAAAGGTTTGCGTATTGGGTTATCCCCAGATTATTTCCAGATCACGTATCCAGATATTAAAACTGGTGAGCTGATTGTGCAGCCGCTCCCGGATGAGATTTCAGCCCCGGTTCTCAAAGCGGCACAGTTACTGAAAGAAATGGGCGCGGAATTTGTTGAAGATGTGCCGATGCCGCATACGCGCTATGGTAT
>CAZRKL010000054.1:12871-15654 GCA_964600595.1 uncultured Leptolinea sp. | reverse complement strand
GAGCGGGTGATGGGATTCGAACCCACGGATGGTACCTTGGGAAGGTACTGCCTTACCACTTGGCGACACCCGCATTGCATCCAAGATTATAGTTTCAGGCTGAAGGCTTGTCAAGAAACGCGCCCCGCAATCATTTTTCACGATGGAGCAGCCAGCGGGTCAATTCCTCCATTAATTGCGCTTCCGGTGAATTTCCAGCGAATTGGGAGAGAGAATCCAACGCCTGTTGGGTGAATTCATCAGCCTTATTTTTAGTCTGTTCGCGTGCGCCAGTCTCATCCAGCAGGTTGGCAATGTGTTCGGCTTCTGCCCCCTGAATTTTCCCCTGTTTCCAGCGCTTTGAAAAAGCGTTATCTTGAGCGAGTCCGCATAACACCGGGTAGCTTTTTTTCCCATCCACCAGGTCGCTTGCCGTTGATTTCCCCGTTTCTACGGGTTTTCCCCAGATACCCAGGTAATCATCCACAAGCTGGAATGCCAGTCCCAGATTCATCCCATAATTCAGGGCAGCCAGTTCAAGCTCTGGTCTGGCATTTGCCAGAACCGCGCCCACCTGAGTGCAGGCTGCTATGAGGGCGGTTGTTTTACCCCCAATCATTTCCAGATAGTCGTTGGTAGTTACTTCCAGCCGGTTTTCAAAATCCAGGTCCATATACTGCCCTTGCGTCAACCTGAGACAGGTCTGATTGAGAATGAGGTAAGACTTGCGGATCAAGTCCAGATCAAACCTGTCAGAAATATCCCAGATTTTTTTCAAACCCAGGGTAAACAATGCATCACCTGCGTTGATTGCCTGGGCAATTCCCACCTTTTTCCATAATGTCACCCGGTTATGGCGGAATTCACTTTTATCCTGAATATCATCATGGATGAGTGAAAAATTGTGGATCATCTCGATGGCAGAAGCAGCTTCGGTTACAGGCTGCCACTGTCCGGTAAGAATATGATGCACGAGCAGAAGCAATAGGGGCCGGATGCGTTTACCTTGAGCTAAGTCATCCGTCCACCCCATGTGGTATTCGAGCATTCGCTGGAGAGAGCGGCTGGATTCAGGGAAGGACAGCTGGATGGTCTTGCGGAGATCCAGCTCAACTGCTGAGCGCATTTCTAACAGAAGCGGATGGTTAACAGGATTTGTCATGATAATCGATGCAGTTTCAATGTGTGTTGAAGTTCCGGGATGGCTGGAATACCAGCCGCGAACATGGTTATCTTGATCTCCCTGTTGATCCGGCGGATGGCAGCCGAAGCTTCTTCAGATGATACAGCGGCTGCTTTGAGGAGGGTACCTGCCATACCCGCCATAAATGCACCCAGAGCAATACATTTGGCGATATCGATCCCGTTCCGTAAACCGCCGCTGGCAATAATGGGTAGCCCGGGAACAGCTGTGGCAACCTGTTGAATGGCATCTGCCGTTGGGATTCCCCAGCCCCTGAAATTGGATGCAGTCAAACGTTGATGTTCATCTTTCAAACGATACATTTCCACCTGAGACCAGGATGTTCCACCTGCGCCGGCTACATCAATTGCCGAAATGCCGATATCCACGAGCTGTCTGGCCAGGGATCCGCTGATTCCCCAGCCGACCTCTTTAATAATCACCGGGATGTGAATATTTTTCACCACTTGAGCAATTTTGATTAAGAGACCTTTCCAATTTGTATCCCCTTCAGGCTGCAAGGCTTCCTGCAAAGGATTGAGATGCAGGATGAGCGCATCCGCCTGGATCATATCCACAGCTTGAAGGCACTCCTCGATACCGTAGCCATAATTCAATTGGACCGCCCCCAGGTTTGCCATGAGAAAAGCATCTGGAGCGAGCGATCGGACGTTAAATGTCTGTCCAGTTTCAGGATTTTGAATGGCTGCACGTTGTGATCCCACACCCATAGCTATCCGGTTCTCTTGCGCAGCGATCGCCAGGTTTCTATTAATTTTCCAGGCTTCTTCTGTACCACCGGTCATGGATGATATCAAGACAGGCGCCCATAACTTTTTACCAAAAAAGTCAATACTGGTATCAATTTCTGTCAGATCCAATTCCGGTAAAGCGCAATGTTCGAAATGATACATTTCCAGACCAGTACTCAGGGTGGAGGCGACATCATTATCAAGATTGATATCCAGATGATCTGTCTTGCGATTGGAGAGAGATGTATCTTTGGTCACTTAATGGTGTTCCTTTATATAGTAATATAATTAGACAAATGCCAACTGTCAAATCGGTTGAGAATGCAATCCAGGTTTTCCTTGACAGACAGGTTTGGCAGGTTAAAATTTAGAAATCAGGTAATCATAAATTTGGAGGATTAGGATGGCGGACACTCTGGAAGGTGTAAAACAAGTTATTGCAGAAGTTATGAAGTTGGATACAGCCAACATCTCCCTTGAGACGCGCTTTATTGAAGATCTCAAAGCTGATTCCATGGATCAATTTTTCCTGATCGATGGATTTTGTGAAAAATTCAACTTGAATATCAGCGATGAAGATGCCCGTAACATTAAGACTGTTGCGGATGTTGTGAACTATATAGAAACAAAGAAATAAGACGAAAGAAAGATAAAACAAGGCGCAAGTTTTTCTTGCGCCTTGTTTGTTTTAACACTGCGGCAAACTACAGCAGATCCACGATCTCTTCCGGCTGGCGGGCAATTTTCACACCTGCAGATTCTAGCGCAAGGATCTTACCTAGGGCAGAACCGGTTGAGCCATCGATTATGGCGCCTGCATGTCCCATTCGTTTTCCGGGTGGGGCGCTCTGTCCAGAGATAAATGCAAC
>CAZRKL010000054.1:0-12771 GCA_964600595.1 uncultured Leptolinea sp. | reverse complement strand
GAGAGTACTCCCGGACAATTCGGACCAATAATTGTGGCGTGAAACTGGCGGCTATAACTGGATACCTTCATCATGTCCTGCACTGGAATACCTTCGGTAATGCAGACAATCAGTTCAATTCCGGCATCAAGTGCTTCAAATATGGCATCCGCTGCATAACGGGCTGGGACGAATATTACAGATACATTTGCACCGGTTGCATCCACCGCCACCTTGACTGCATCGAATACTGGTACCTTGCCATCCAGCACCCATTCACCACCTTTACCGGGTGATGTACCAGCAACCACCACGGTCCCGGCTTTGATCATCTGCTGGGTGTGAAAGAGGCCTTCATTACCGGTTATACCTTGAATGATCAGGCGTGATTTTTTGTTGATAAGGATACTCATGCGGGCACCCCTTTCGCCATGTCTACTGCCACTTTTGACGCCTCATTCAGTGATTCGTAAACTCGAGGATGTAGTTCATCCAAAAGCGCCAGACCTTCAGATGCGTTGGTGCCCACCATTCTGACGACAATGGGAATATAATTCTGTATCTCCCGCATGGCAATCAGTACACCTTTAGATACTTCATCACAACGGGTAATACCACCAAAGATACTCACCAGAATTACCCTGACTTTTGGATCTGAAAGGATTATGCGCATCGCGGCGGCAACTTTTTCGGCACCCGCTCCGCCGCCGATATCGAGAAAATTGGCAGGCATACCTCCGTGAAGTTTTGCCATATCCATCACGGTCATAGCCAGCCCCGCGCCATTCACAAGGCAACCAATTTCGCCATCCATTTTGACATACGCCAGACCGTACTTGCGGGCTTCTGTTTCAGAGGGATCTTCTGCTTCAAGATCACGGAGTTCATTCATATCCAGATGACGGTAGAGAGCATTATCATCCAGGTTTATTTTTGCATCCAGGGCAATCAGTTTTGCATCTTGGGTGACTACCAGTGGATTGATTTCTGCGAGAGTGGCATCCAGGTTTTGAAACGCGGACCATAATCCCCGGGTTATTTCAATAAATGATTTCCAATAAGAATGGGGAAGGTCGATTCCACTGGCGAGTTCCCTGCCCTGGTAATCGCGCAAGCCAAGCATTGGATTGATCCATACTTTTACTATCTTCTCGGGTGCATTGCGGGCGGTATCTTCAATATCCACTCCCCCTGTTGCAGACGCAATGATGACCGGGCTTTTATTGATCCGGTCATTTGTGATTCCAAGATAGATTTCGCGATCGAAGGATATGGCTTCATCAACGAGTACTTTGTGTACTTTTAATCCTTTGATCTCCATGCCCAGAATGGAGGTTGCCAGGTCTTCAGCTTCTTTTGGATCTTTTGCTACCCGTATACCCCCTGCTTTACCTCTACCCCCAACTAACACCTGGGATTTGATAACTACTCTACTTCCTAATTCTTCTGCAATTTGCCGAGCTTCACTTGCTGTAAGTGCGACCCGTCCCCTTGGGATGGGAATTCCAAAACGAGAGAAGATCTGTTTGGAGTGATACTCGTGAAGTTTCATCCATTCTCCCTGAAGAGTATTTGATTGTCGTGCAAGATTATTCTACATGATAATTAGATATTGCATAAAAAAAACCAGAGAGGGAATTTTCCCAACTCTGGTTTTTCAAAGCATAAATGATGTTAACCCTTCAGGTAAGCTTCGAGCGCTTCTTTACTGATGCGGTAAGCACTACCTATTTTTCTGGCTTTCAGATCACCGGCCGCAATAGCTGCGACCACATCCTCTTCTGAAACACGCAGAACAGATGCGGCTTCAGCAGGGGTCATGATATCGGCCATTCCATTTGTTGCCGGGGCAGATCCTGCTGCCTGCCCAGACTGGGCATTCGCTCCTGTCATTCCCTGGAGGGATTGACTGAGGACATTACCGATGCCTAAACCAGCTCCGATACCAGCAGTGAGACCAGCGCCGCCACTAGGATTCTGGGCAGCGTCTCGCATGGCATCTGCAGCCTGAAGTTGGGTATAGGTTTGCATATCCAGCATACCCATTGCCCGCAGTTCTTCTGCAGATTTCTCTGAGGGTTTAAGGTTGGAGATGTAGAAGGATTTTAATGTAAGACCAATCGCTGCGAAATCATCCTGCGCTTTTGCCCTGACGCCTGCACCCAATTCTTCAGTGAGCGCGAGTAACTGGACTACTGAATTCTTGGCAGCAGTCTCAGACAGCAAATCTTGTAATTTGGAGAGAAGCATCCCGCGCAGACGATTTTCAATATCAGACATCCGGTAAATACCCTGCGCTCCGCAAATTTGGACAACAAACTGCTGAGGATCTTTAATCTGAACAGCGTATGAGCCAAAACCCTGGAGGAGGGCAACACCCAAACCCATACCCGGATTGCTGACAATGATAGGCTGGGGAGTACCCCATTTTCGGTCAGCAAATTCACGCATGGATACGTAATACACTTCAGCAGTGAATGGTGTGCGATCATTGAACGCCTTACCGATGAAATCGATCAGGTACGGAATGTTCGCGGTCGCGATGGTATGTCTGCCAGGTCCAAATACATCGAGTGCTTTTCCATCACGGAAAAAGACAGCTCGTTGAGATTCGCGGACGATTACCTGGCTGCCAATCCGCAAATCAGCCACACCCACTTCTGGGAAGCGATGGACAATTTCATCTGTCATCTCGCTTGGGTATTCAACTACATCAAATATTCTAGCCATAAGTTCAACTCCATTCTAAAAGGTAGGCAGATTATTGAATTCCTGTTATCACGTCAGAGCGACGGTTATAGGTTTGGACAGCCTGTTCAGCAAGTGTAACCAAATTCCGGATAGACGCGGGTAATCCTTCACCACCCATTGATGTTTCAACTAAATCTACCGCTTTGTTGACTTCATCAGCAAGATCAAGCATGGATAGATCATATTGATATAGCTGAGCAAGTTCGGTTTCATTTACTTTTACCGCATCGAAAAACCCGGAATAACCATAGGATGCATTTTTGATGCGATCAATAAATTGCCGGATTTTTACAGCGGCGGATTCCAATTCACCAACGTTATTCAGGTCACCACTTTTTAGAAGATCTGTCTGGGTTTTAGAAACCCGCGACCAGATTTCTTCAAAACGATTCGCAATATTATCGCGAATTACTTTGTCTGAAGATCGTCGATTTTCTCTTTCTATATAACCCTGGAAGCCGGGTATTTTCCCCAGTAATTTCCGGATAACATCCTGCTGTGCGGTTACTTTATCAAACATGTCAGTCATTTTTCCTCCTCAGGTTTGCACTGGCAACTTTATTGCACCATTCTATTCCTATTGAGAATTACTCTCTAATTATATGGTGTAATTAATCATCTCACAATATATACGGAGCGTGTAATATTTGGTTTCATTGGGTGGCAAGTGATCGGTCTGGCGGGCAAGATTCAAATTGAATAAATTCAAATAGTTTTCTGTAAGGTTTCTGTAAGAATTATTCATTGCATTCTGGCCTGATTTACATATAATCAGATTAGATCATTTTCTACAAAATTCAGTGGGAAGGAGGTTAAAAACATGATGATCGCTCGTGATGAAAAAGGCCAGGGCCTTGTTGAGTATGCTTTGATCCTCGTTTTAGTTGCTGTAGTAGTTATTGTTATTCTTGCCCTGTTAGGTCCCGCCATTGGTAACATTTTCAGCAATATCGTTGGCTCCATCTAAATGGACAAAAATGGCAGTCAAATGGCTTGCCATACCAGAAGGGCCCTGTCATCCGACAGGGTCTTTCAATTTCAGGATATAATTTACTGGCAAGATGCTTGCACCTAGTAACCAAGTCTGGAAAAGTAGTTTGCTTGACTTTTAAGACAGTTTGGATATGATAGCATAAGTAGTATTCACCTTGTGAGGAGATGGGAGGCTTTTATGGCTCAAAGTTCCAAGCGACGAGGACGAGTGTTTATCTTGATCGCTATTATTCTTATCCTGGGGGTGGCGGCATTGTACCTGCTTGTGGTTCGTCCACAGACGCAACGTGCTCAATCCGCTGCAGAAACTCCCGCTCCGGCCGAGGATATGGGGGAGATAGTGATGAGTGTGCAGTCGATTCCATACGGGACTGCATTAACCGCGGAACAACTGACAACTGTTCCATATCCCAAGAAGCTTATGGTGCCTGGTGTTTTTTACAGTAATATCACTGAGCTTGTTGGACAAAGAGCGAAGATGGATCTGGATGCCCGGGTTCCAATTACCAGTAGCATGGTGATGGATTCGGCAGAAGGGTCGTTGTCTGCGTTCAAAATACCAGATGGCATGGTGGCGGTTGCAATTCCGATGTTGAATTCCATTGCCAGCGTGGGATACGCGCCACAACCCGGGGATCATGTTAATGTCATAGCAACCATGATGTTTGTGGATATGGACCCCAACTTCCAGACTATCCTGCCCAATTTATTTGCGAATGTTATTCTTCCACCCGGCACACTTGAAAACCCAGCTTCTGTTGCATACGCAACAACCATGGGCGAAGGCGCCAAACGTGGCTACGCAGAGCAGGATGAAACTCTTGCCCAACCGATCTATTTACAGCCATCAGAAAATCAACGTCCGCGCATCGTTTCACAGACCATTCTTCAAGATGTAATCATTCTTGAGGTCGGTGAAACAGCCATGCAGCCCACTGTTACCAACCAGGCGCAGGCAACCCCTACACCTGCACCAAACCAGCAGCCTGCTACCAAAGCCAAGCCGAAAATTGTTACACTGATTGTGACACCTCAAGACGCCGTTACATTGAACTATCTTATGTATTCTGGCGCTCAGATGACACTCGCTTTACGCGGTGCCGGGGATGAACAAAGAGTGAAGACAGATGCCGTGACACTTCAATACACGATGGATAGCTATTCAATACCTTTACCGGCGAAACAGCCCTACGGATTGCAACCCGCAAAGACGGAATTGACCCTTCCATCAGGTCTGGAAGAAGCACAACCTGCTCCCCGATAGATTTAAAAGGAGCAGCATCAAGAGAAAATAATGGGGAAAAGTAAGCCTGTAAGCTACAGGCTTACACCCTATCTAAACAATAACGTGTGATCATTGGAGAGTTGTAATGGCGGAACAAGAAAAAATCAGGGTTCTCATCGTTGATGATAATGCTGAAACCAGAGAAAACATCCGCAAACTTCTGCAGTTTGAAAGTAATGTAGAGGTTGTTGGCGCTGCCCGCACAGGTCTTGAGGGTATTGAGTTAGCCACGGAAACCCTTCCGCATGTTGTCTTAATGGATATCAACATGCCAGATATGGATGGAATTGCAGCGACAGAAGCGATTCGCCGTAAACTGCCATTCACACAAATCGTCATTTTGTCTGTACAGTATGATCCAAAGTACATGCAAAAAGCCATGCTGGTAGGAGCCCGCAACTTTCTGGAAAAACCCCCACAAATTGATGAACTAATCAATACTATCCAGACTGTTGGCAAGATGGGTCAGGAAGAACAAGCCCGCATCAATTTAAGCGCGCAATTCCAAACAACACCCACCGGGAAATCTGCTCATGGATTAACCCACGGCAAGGTTATCACGGTATACAGCCCCAAGGGTGGGGTTGGGACAACAACTATTGCAGTTAATCTGGGTCAGGCTTTGATGACCAGTGATACCAAAGTATTACTAATCGATGCGTATTTGCAGTATGGCGATGTGGCTGTATTCAACAATGAGCAAGCACGAAATTCCTTAATTGATCTTACGCCCCGATCGGCTGAATTAGATCCTGATGTCGTTGCCGATGTGATTATTACCAATAAATCTGGAATACATATCCTGGCGGCACCCCCCAGACCAGAAATGGCAGAAGCCGTCAAACCTGGCGAATTTAAATCGGTAGTGAATTATTTAAAATCAATTTACGACTACATTATCATTGACACTGAATCGCACCTTACTGAAACGGTATTAGATGCAATCGAAGTGTGTGATTCAATGCTCCTGATAACCACCCAGGAAATTCCTGCCATTAAGAACGCGAAGACTTTCCTGACCCTGGTAGACCAATTCCAAATTGGCCGCCAGCGTGTTATATTCATTATGAATAAATACGACAAAAGGATAGCTCTGTTACCCGAAAAAATTGGAGAAAGCCTTAAACAGGAGATCAACGCGATTATTCCATTTGAAGAACGCATTGTTCTGAATTCCATCAATACTGGAGTTCCTTTCATGATTGATAACAAAGCTCAGCCAATTGGTAAAAGTATGCTTGCACTTGCCGATATTGTTAAAGACAAGTTGAAGAAACTTGAAAATGCTGAAATAGAAAAGACAGTTGGCAAGTATTAATCAGAGAGCGGAGTAGTAAAAAATGTCATTACTATCGAGAATAGGCAGCGGGTCTGGTAGTCTTCCAGGTGGAGACGGACAAAATCCGCAGGCACCCAAAACCCCAACCTCACCGCTTCAACAGAAATGGGTATCACCATTTGTGCCTTCAGGTGCGCAAGATACTCTAATGGATCTCAAAACCAGGGTGCAAAACAAACTACTGGCAGAAATGGATCCAACCACCGATGTAAGCAAAGTGGATGAAGTAAAAAAGACGATTTGGACATTATTCGAGCAGATCCTTGTTGAAGAAAATATTATTCTGGGACGCCAGGAAAAAAGCAGGTTATTTGAACAGATTAGCGCAGAAATTCTGGGTTTTGGTCCACTTCAGCGGCTTCTGGAAGATGGAACCATCACAGAAATCATGGTCAATGGCGCAAGCAAGCTGTATGTTGAAAGAGCCGGGAAAATCACCCGCGAACCCAGCGCATTTGAATCCAACGAGCACGTCATGCGGATCATCGATCGTATTGTTGCGCCGCTTGGAAGGCGTGTGGATGAATCAAGTCCATATGTAGATGCCCGTTTACCGGATGGATCTCGTGTGAACGCGGTTATCCCTCCCATTTCGCTTGTAGGTCCGGTATTGACCATCCGAAAATTCTCCAAGAACCCTATTACTGTTGACCAGCTCATTCAATATGGATCCACAACACAGGAATGTATGGTTTTCCTCAAAGCCTGTGTTGAATCAAGATTGAATGTTGTCATTTCAGGCGGTACTGGTTCAGGAAAAACAACTTTATTAAACATCCTTTCTGGTTTTATTCCAGGCGATGAACGTATTGTTACCATTGAAAACGCAGCCGAGCTTCAATTACGGCAGGACCATGTGGTTACGCTAGAATCACGCCCTCAAAACATTGAAGGAAAAGGTGAAGTAACCATCCGGCAATTGGTGATTAATGCCCTCCGAATGCGCCCTGACCGGATTGTCGTAGGTGAGATCCGTGATGAAGCGGCATTGGATATGCTTCAGGCGATGAATACTGGTCATGATGGTTCCATGACCACCGCGCACTCGAACAGTCCACGCGATACATTATCCCGTCTGGAGACTATGGTGCTGATGGCTGGTATGGATCTACCCGTTCGCGCCATTCGAGAGCAGATTTCATCTGCTATTGATCTTGTAATCCATCAAGACCGTATGCGTGATGGCACCCGTAAGGTTACCAGCATAACTGAAGTTTCTGGTATGGAAGGTGATGTGATCACCACCATGGATATTTTTGCGTTTGATTTGCAGGGATATGAAAATGGCAAAGTTGTTGGGAGATTAAAACCCACCGGATTGCGACCGAAGTTTATGGAGAAGATCGAAGCTTCTGGTATACGCTTGCCACCGCAGATCTTTGGTATTGGAACGAATATGCGTAAATAAAAGGATCATGGCAATCAACGAATACGATTTTCAAAGGATAAGCTTATGACAGGTCTGACCCTGATACTGATCGTTGGAAGTGCTATCGCCTTCATACTGCTCATCATGGGAATTATCATCTCAGTATCGAGCGAACGAACTCTCGTGGAAGAGCGCCTGGGCAGATATATTGAAGATGAAGCACATTACGCCCAAACCGAAGATGCAGTAAAACAATCGCCATTAACTGACTGGCTGACTAAGCAAGTTGAAAAGTCAACCATGGGCGATCGCATCGCGAAAGAGCTAGCCCGGGCGGACTTAAAGTTCAAACCGGGTGAATATATCGCCGTGATGGTGATTGCCTCATTTGTGATGGCAGTCGTCGGATATTTTATTGGCTCGGAATCCTTACTCATGGCAGTTGTGGGGGCGGTCTTTGGTGCATATGTTCCACGAATTTATGTGAAACGTGAGCAATCAAAACGACTTGTCAGGTTTGATAATCAATTGGCAGATATGCTGAACTTGATGGTTAATGGTCTGCGGGCTGGGTATTCGAACTTGCAGGCGATGGAAGCGGTTAGTCGTGAGATGCCCAATCCAATTGCGGATGAGTTTCGCCGTGTGGTTCAGGAAATCTCCCTGGGTGTTCCCACTGAACGAGCGTTAGACAACCTTTTACGACGCATTCCCAGTGATGACCTTGATCTGGTGATCACAGCCATGAACGTTCAACGAGAGGTTGGAGGTAATCTTGCCGAAATTCTTGATACGATCTCACACACCATTCGCGAACGTGTGCGTATCAAAGGCGAAATCCGGGTGCTCACATCGCAGGTTATGTATTCAGGTCGTTTCCTGGCGATGATGCCATTATTCGTGATCGGTATTCTCTATCTGTTGAACCGTGAGTATATGATGGAATTCTTCCGCCCCGAATCTGTCCCATGCGGTTATATAGCTTTGGGTGTTGGTGGATTGATGATCGCGATGGGTTATGTCGCTATGAATAAGATTGGTGATGTTGAGGTATAAGGTGAATCGGAGGTAGTATCCATGATTGCACTTTTAGTATTAGCTGGAATTGTCATTATCGGCGCTATCATATTAATCATCATTGGCGTCAAGATGCCAGATGCCGAAGATGTATTACAGAAGCGTCTCGCGGATTTCAGTACTTTTGAAGGTCCGGTAAACCTGGAAGAGATTGAACTTTCTCAACCATTCACTGAACGTATTATTTATCCTCTTGCCCGAAAAATGGGCGAGATCGCGGCCAAGTTTACTCCTCAGAACGCACTGCAAAGCACACAAAAGAAACTGGAACTTGCGGGCAATCCTGGTAGGATGGAACCATCCATGGTGCTGGTGCTGCAGTTTGGGGTTGCAGCCATTTTTGGTGGTATGCTCATCCTTGTATTCAGTGTAGCATCAACTAACTGGCCTCTGGGAAGAATTATGCTGCTGGTTGGTGGCTTTACCATTCTTGGCTTTTATTTTCCACAAATGTGGCTCTCAAGCAAAATTGCTCGTCGACAAAAAGATGTGCGTAGGGGTATGCCAGATGCATTGGATCTGTTGACAATTTGCGTGGAAGCAGGTCTGGGTTTTGACGCTGCGATGGCTAAGGTGAGCGAAAAATGGGAAAACGAGATTTCCATGGCTTTCGGGCGGGTAATCCGTGAGATACAATTGGGAAAACTAAGAAGAGAAGCCATGAGAGATATGGCTGATAGGGTAGGAATTCCTGAAATGACAAGTTTTGTTGCCGCGGTCATCCAAAGCGAACAACTGGGTGTAAGTATGGCAAAAGTTTTGAGAATTCAATCTGATCAAATGCGTATTAAAAGGCGACAGATGGCTGAAGAAGAAGCCCATAAAGCGCCCATTAAAATGCTAATACCTATGGCTGGATTAATTTTCCCCAGTTTAATGATTGTATTGCTTACTCCCGCCGCACTGAGACTATTCCATTCAGCGCTCGGAGATATGTTCAAATAATAAAAGTAAAGTCATTTGAGAAAGGTGGGCGAATGCTTCGACCCGCCATATTCGCATATAGATACTTCTGGCAGACAGTAGATTGGATTTATCCTCCTGTTTGTGCCGGATGTGGCATTCCGGGCGAGGTCTGGTGTGCTGCGTGTCAGAAAAGCATAAAGAAGATCGACGATAATATATGCGATCGCTGCGGGTACCCCGGGAAATTTGATTTGGGTGAGTGCCCCGGGTGTGATAAACACGATCCACAATATACAAAAATCCGGTCCTGCGGTGTTTACCAGGGACCATTAAAAGAAGCAATTCATTCCCTGAAATACCAGAGTAATCTTGCACTTGGTTATTTTCTTTCTGAAATACTGGAAGCAAAGCTGAGAAACGAGAATTGGGATATCGACCTCGTTGTACCAGTTCCATTGAGCAAGGGCAGGCAGAAAGAGCGGGGATACAACCAGGCAGCTCTATTAGCTCATCCGCTGGCAAAACGGATGGATATTCATTATGATTCAAGATCCCTTACCAGACAAAAATACACAGAAAGCCAGGTTCATTTATCAGCGGAAGAAAGATCCCGCAATATGGCTGATGCTTTTTCCATAAAGCCCAGTGTCTGGACTGGGAAACGCGTTTTGATAATCGATGATGTCATTACAACGGGCTCCACAATCAATGAGTGTGCCAGAGCCATAAAGGAAGGAGGTGCAGTTGATGTATACGGGTTATCTATTGCCCGGGCAATATTGCATGATATATAAACTTGAATGTTTTAGCAAAATCATAGAAAATTGAGTTAACAAATACACAGGAGGATCCGATGAGCGCAAAAATGAATTTAATCGGTAAAAACATGGAAGTCACGGATCGGATAAATGAATACATCAGTAAAAAAGTTGTCAAGTTTGATCGTTTGCTGCCTGACCTGGATGAAACCAGGGTGGATATCAGCTATAACAAATCCGCCCGAAGCGCTTCAGACAGACATGTATCGCAAATTACTCTTAGAGGAAAAGGTTTTATCCTGAGGACTGAGGAACGGGCAGATGATTTATTCGCCGCTTTTGATTCTTCAATGGATAAGATGCAGCGGCAGATTGAGCGATTCAAGGGGAAGAAATCAATTGGCAGGGGAGATGGAAAATCATTTGCTGATATATCTCCTGAACCGGTTGAAGCAGACGATACACCCACACCTATCATTGTCAAGCGAAAAACTTTTCACCTTATCCCGATGGATGAAGCTGAGGCAATTGAACAAATGCGGCTTCTCGGTCATGAAGACTTTTTTGTTTTTTACAATGTAACAACAAATTCGATTAATGTTCTCTACCAGCGGCGGGATGGCACTTATGGCATCATCTCACCCGAGATTGCATAAAGAATGTCTTTAGGGAGTGAGGGAATAGCGTGAACATTGATGAGGAACTGGTTCTTAAAACAGCAGATCTTTTGAAAGATGATGGAATCAAGCGAAAAGACCTGGAAAGTTCAGTCTTGAACCTTTTGAAAGCCGTTGGGGAAGATCCGGATCGTGACGGGTTGAAGCGTACTCCTGAACGCGTAGCCAGGATGTATGAAGAGTTGCTTGCAGGGTATCGCATCGATCCGATTTCGATGGTGAACAATGCATTATTTGATGTTGAATACGATCAAATGGTGATCGTCAGGGATATTGAATTTTTTTCACTCTGCGAGCACCATATGCTTCCTTTCATTGGCAGAGCCCATGTGGCTTATGTTCCAGACGGAAAAGTTATTGGACTTTCAAAGATCCCACGGATTGTAGATATGTTCGCCCGGAGGTTACAGGTACAGGAAAGAATGACCAGCCAGGTGGCGGATTTTTTGAATGAATTACTTCATCCAAAAGGTGTAGCGGTCGTTATGGAAGCTTTTCACTTATGTTCGATGATGCGCGGTGTCAAAAAGCAGGAAGCGCGTATGACCACATCTGCCGTGCATGGTTATTTCAGGAATAATATGGCAACCCGCATGGAGTTCCTGGATAACATCTCACGTGGAGCAGAACCGTTACATCTCTAGGTTTTCATCGCGAGATAGTTCTAATGGATAAGCTGGCAGTTCATGAAGCCAGCTTATCTTTTTTAATCCTTCAGCATGCAAAGCAAGTGTTTGACCATATACTGGCGACATGAGATTGGGTATAATCTGGGCAACAGGAACCGCAATAAATGCATAACGCCAGATTTTTTGATCAACTACATCTTCACCCACCACTACAATATCAATATCGATTGTCCGCGGTGCATTTTTATCTTCACTGCGGACTCTGCCAAGGTTTTGTTCAATTTCATGAATATATTTATTCTTTATTTCATCAAGTGGAAGATCAGAAGAGATTGATATGGCAATGTTGTGGTAATCATCTCCCGATCCACCTTCAGGATGGGATTGCCAGGCAGACGAAATTGCTTTGATGGGAAAATGTTTATTGAGTGTTCTGACTGCTTTCGCTATGTTCCTGACGGGGTCAATATTGGATCCCAACAGGAGGATTATTTCACGATGCATGCTTTTCCCTTTCAATTTCCACCCCAACCGACCGGGCAAACCTGACGGCACCGGGTTTTTCCACCCGAACTCTCACCGCATCCACGTGTTCGATATTCAGGATCATTCCTGCAAGATCCTCAGCTAGAGCCTCAACGGTTAACCGGGCAGCGGTTTCAGCGTGCCGGATTACCATCTTTGTGATTGTCCTGTAGTTAACACTATCCTCAATTTTGTCAGATTTACCAGCTTTGATGCTGTCTGAGAATACAGTTATGTTAATCAGGATATCCTGTGGATTGGTCCGCTCGCTGTCGTTTACACCAATGATACCTCTCGCGAGAATATCCTTAATAAAAATCTGATCCATGCTATTCTCCAAAATACTTAGATTAAATGCCTACCGCCATCAATATGAATGATCTCTCCGGTGATATATTCAGGACCACTCAATAAAAATAACACCGCTTGCCCCACTTCTTCCAGAGTTGCCCATCTGCGGGCTGGTACATCGCGTAGGATATC
>CAZRKL010000053.1:0-15679 GCA_964600595.1 uncultured Leptolinea sp. | reverse complement strand
AAAGATCTCCGCTTTTCACAGTCCGTGAATCGATACTGATCCCGGAAATATGTACATCTGGCACATCTGCTAATGCCTGGACGGGAATCTGTTCGAATAATTGTTTCAAGGTTTGTTTGAGGTAACCGGTCAAAATAATACTCCTGAATGCTGTAAACACATTTTACCGTATTTCACCCATCCGGCAGCAGGCATCCTGTTATGCAGAACAAAAAAAGTCCTGCAAAATGCAGGACTTTTAAGAGGTTCGTAAGAATTATTGGATTGAATGGCGAAGAGTTTCCAATTGACCGGCAACAGAACCATCCACGCGTTTATCGCCCACGCGGATAACCAGACCACCAAGAATGGATGGATCAACTGAATAAGTGATTGTTGCGCTTGAACCAAGTTTAGCAAGCACATCATTCTGAACAGTCGCTTTTTCGGCTGCGGTCAGAGGCAGTGCGCTGATTATTTCAGCAGAATCACCCTTGATGGCGGCATCTTCCAACACTGTAACCTTGCCAGCTTTGATACCAGAGAAAAATTCTTCCAGCAAACTATGCTGACGTTTCTCATCCAGTGCCTCACCCACCAGCTTCTGGGCAGCGGCAATGGCTAGCGCGGCTACCTGTCCGCGTAATTCACCCAACATGCGGTTGCGTTCTTCCACAGCTTCTGCCATGGCGGCGTCGCGTGCTTTTGCTACTTCAGCTTCCGCCTGCCCTTTAATGTCCTTGGCGGCAAGCTGGGCACGATCAGATGCCTCGCGGATGGTTTGACCGGCTTTCGCCTGAGCCTCAGAGATGATCTTTTGCGCTTCGGTTTCAGCGTTGGCGCGTGCTTCTGCGGCTACACGGGCGTCTTCCAGCCCTTTGGCGATGGTCTCACGGCGTTTTTCCAGCATGCGGGTAACAGGTTTATAAACCCACGCCCGCAACACGATAAAGATGATCAGAAAATTGAATATCTGAACCAGCAGATATCCGAGGTTTATTCCAAGTTTCTCCATATAATCACCTCAACCGTTCTGGTTAAACAACCTGGAATAGCATCAGGAAAGCAATCACCAGACAATAAATCGCGATCGCTTCTGAGAATGCAATACCCAGAATCATGTTGACCAGCAAGTTCCCATAGGTGTCTGGGTTGCGCGCCATACCTTCCAACGCGCCCTGAACACTCAGGCCAATTCCAATACCAGCGCCCAACGCACCGATCATGGAAAGTCCTGCCCCAATAAAGCGTGCCGCCATAACAATGTCACCAGTCATGTACCAAACCTCCTCAATAGTTAATAATTGCGTTAGGCTGTCGCGTGTTCTTCTTCGTCACCGTGTCCATGGGTAGCCATGGACATGAACACCATGGTGAGCATGCCGAAGACAATCGCCTGGATTAAGCCTATGAAGAATTCAAAAAGCAAAACTCCGGATTGAATCCACACCGCCCCGGCAGGGAGGATGGAACCAACCAGGAATAGTAAAACCGAACCTGCGAAAATATTTCCAAACAACCTGAATGAGAATGACAGGATTTTTGAAAACTCTGAGATCAATTCCAGAATTGAAATGAGCAAATCCATCAAACCAAAACCCGGTTTCCTGAATAATGTGGTGAAATTGAGGAATTTCGAAAAATACCTGCCACCCTGCGCTCTGAAACCAATTACCTGTGTCATCACCACCGAGATCAGCGCGAGAGCGAGTGTAAAATTCAGGTCTGTAGATGGAACACGCACAAATGGGATGACTTCGTAATGCCCACCTTCTGTATGTGCCGCGTCACCCTTCACGATCGCTGAAATCCCCTCGGTAATCGAAATGGCAGGATATCCATGCTCACCTTCGTGCAGCCTGCCAATACTTTCCACACCGGGGAACATCTCCAGCCAGTTGGAGAACAAAACCAGCAATGTGATGGTAGCAAAGATCGGGAAAATTGTCTTGGTCCATTTCCCGGCTGTGGATTCAGTCAGGTTATAGAGCGCTTCAAGCAAAGCTTCAATCGCACCTGAAATGCCTTTGGGTACCAGGCTTCCGCTTTTAGCCGCGCTGCGGACAGCCAGCGCGACCAGGATAAGGAGAATATCCACAATGATGGTTGCTACCAGGGTGTTGGTTAAATAGAAATTCCCGAAAAGAGGTTCAGCAATCACATTTTCAGGAACGACAAAAATCCCGGGTCGAATGGGCGGGTACTTAGTGGCGAAGAAAATGCTCAAACCAATAAACAGAAATACCCACCAGCGATTAATTCCCCAGCGCCATTTTTTAGTCTTTTCCAAGGCTTGATTCCTCCTGTGCGGTCTGTTTAGGCTTTTCAATTTTCATTTTCTTCACAGCCGAACGAGCCAAAAAAACCATGATCACCAGACTTACCGGAACAGATCCAACCAGTAGACCTATTGTAAACCAGGGTTTGGTTTGTAACCGGTTATCCAAAAACATGCCGCCCAACAGAGCAGCAATGATGATTAGCAGTGTAACACATCCTACCTGACTAACCAACCCTACCAGGGACAGGTTTAACAATCTCTGCTTATTTGTTATCGGTTGTTTCTGCTGATCCATGAGTCAAAGTATTATAACTTAGTGATTTTTCAGCGTCAAACCTTTGCTGAGATTATCCTGCCCTGCCGATAGGTTGATTAAGCAAAATCCCCGGAAGCATTAATCATTCCGGGGAAGAATCCTAGTTAAACATCGATTGAATGGCGGTTTCCGCTGCAGTAAACCACGGTGAAATCATTACACCCAACACAATGATCCCGGCAGCGTAGATGAGAATTGCTGTTCGAGTACTCTTAACCACCGGAAGCGGTTCGCCGTCATTCTCTGATCTACCCAAATAGACAACTTTCAACACGACCAGGTAGTAGTATAAGGCAATGATCGCGTTCAAAACGCCAAATACCGCCAGAGTGAATAACCATGGATACTGCATCATCCCTACCGCGGATGAGAACAGGAATAGTTTGGCTGCAAACCCTGCAAAGGGTGGAATACCAGCCAGAGAGAGGAAGGCAACCAGCATTGCCAGCGCTAAGGATGGAGATCGTCTGGATAGACCGGCAAATGCCTGAACCTCATCCGATCCGACTTCTCGACTGACCTCAGAGATGATGCCGAAGGCTGTCAGGTTTGTGATCACATAAGCCATGATATACATCACCGTGCTGATAAAGCCCAATCCTGAAACAGCGGCTAAACCGATCAGCATATAGCCTGCCTGCGCGATGGAAGAGTATGCCAGCAGCCGTTTAATATTCTTCTGGCGCAGCGCCTGCAGATTACCGAAAGTCATACTGGCTATCGAAAGCACAGCGATGGCAATTGACCAGACCATCCGTAAATCGTAGAAGGCAACCGGCAAAAGTCGAAGTAAAACAGCGAACCCAGCCGCCTTCGATGCCGTGGAAAGGAACCCTGCCACAGGCGTGGGCGCTCCCTGGTACACATCCGGCGCCCAGAAGTGGAAGGGGAAAGCCGAAATCTTGAAACCCAACCCGACCAATATAAGGAAGATAATAAGCAATCCACCAATGCCCGGAACCGCATAAGGCAATACCTGGCTGATCTCATAAATCTGGGTGGTGCCGGTCATCCCAAACAACAGGCTGAAGCCGTACAGCATCACCGCGGATGTAACCGCGCCATAGATTAAATATTTAAAGCCAGCTTCGGTCGATGCATCATCCTTACGGAGAAAACCTGCCAGAACATATAGAGGAATGGATGTAGTTTCAATCGCCAGGAAGAGCATGATGAGGTCCGCTGAACCTGCCATCAGGCTCATCCCCAGGATGGATGTCAACATCAAAACGTAAAACTCTCCCTGTTTGCCGGTATGGGGATAATTGCGGATAAATAAAGCTGTAACCGCGCCGCCAAAGAGAAAGAGCATAGTGAAGAGAAAACTCATCCAGTCCCAGCGCAGCATCCCACCGAAAATTAATTCTCCTGCTGCGGATGGTCTGCTCCAGACGGCAGTGACGACACCAATAATCAATAATCCTGCTGCGGTCACGTAAGCAAACGGAGATGATTTGTCTTCATCATCCTTCCAGATGAGGTCCAGTATCAAAACAATCGCGCCGAGCAGAAATATACCAATTTGCGGGAGGATGGGAATGAGCATATTTAGATCAAAACCTGTGGTCATTATGAACCTCCCAGCAGGGTGAGGATATGAGTGACGCCCGACCCCACCGTCTGACTGATCAATGAGGGGAAGATACCAAACGCTATCATAAAGGCAGACAGCAGTACAATGGTTATCTTATCCATGATCGTGATTTGGGTAATGTGACCTTCCATTTCATCGGGCAGTTTTCCAAAAAAGACGCTGTTTACAACCCGCAGAATATACGCTGCTGTGATGATTACACCAATCACGGCAATAATTGCTGCAACCGGCATTGCACGCCATAATCCCATGAAGATGGGAAATTCTGCTGTAAAACCACTAAATCCAGGCATGCCCATGGATACCAGACCGGCGATAATAAATCCCACCGCCGCGTAGGGCATCAGCTTAAACAAACCGCCCAACTGGGATAGCTCTCGGGTGTGCGCCCGGTCATATACCATTCCAACAACAGCAAAGAACATAGCCGTCATCACACCATGAGAAAACATCTGCATACCGGCACCGGTTAAGCCATCCCGGTTGAGGGTGGCAAAACCGAGTAATACCAGCCCCATATGTGAGACAGATGAAAAACCGATGACATACTTGAAATCTGTCTGCACCATGGCTATCAGCGCCCCGTAAACCACATTCACGAGAGCCAGTCCGATCACCAACGGTGCCCAGAATTTCGCGCCTTCGGGCATCAGCATGATCCCAACCCGCAGGGCAGCGAAGGCACCCACCTTCATCTCTACGCCAGCCAGCAGCATCGAGATGGCGGTTGGCGCGGCAACGTGCCCATCCGGTGCCCAGGAGTGGAACGGGAAGATACCGCCCAGAACACCAAAGCCAATAAAGACAAACGGGAACCAGAATTTTTGGAACTCGGGTGTCAGCGCAGCCTTTTCTAGCTCGAGGAGATCAAAACTGAAAGCTCCGGCAGCGAAGAAAATCGCCAGCGCCCCAAGCATCGCCACAATCGAACCGATAAAGAGATACAACGTCAGCTTTATGGCGCCATATTCCCGGGTTTTCGGCCAACCCCAGATGGCAATCATCAGGTATTTGGGGAAAACCGCAATTTCAAGAAAGAAGAACAACATGAACAGGTCAAGAGACGCAAACACCCCGAAAACACTGCCTGCCAGAAAACTTAGGAAGGCGAAGAATTCGCGCGGACGTTCGTCCACTCCCCATGAAATCAGCGCACCCGTCAGGGTGACGATTCCGGTCAGCAGCACCATCGGCACACTGAAGCCATCGACGCCTACATGGTAAGAGATGCCCAGCTGAGGTAACCACGCTAATTTCTCTACAAACTGGTAACCGCCTGCCGTGCTATCGTAGCTGATATACAGCCACAGCGATAACAGGAAAGAAATTGCCATGGCAACCAGCGCGGTGATTTTCGCCTGGGTTTTCCGCTCTGCCGGATAAAACAGTATCAAAATACCGGCAACCAGCGGGGTAAGGATTATGACACTCAGAATTGGTAACTGCATCTGCCACTCCATCAAAACAGCATGGTAACCGCTTTATTGATTAGTTCGACAATCCAGGCCGGATACACACCAATGATTGCCATCAAAATCACCAGGGGAACTAATACAATAATCTCCCGGGTGTTGATATCCGTCATATGCCCCACCCATTTTTCGTTGAGTGGACCGTGTAATACCAGTTTGATACCCTTGAGGATATATATACCGGTGAAGAGCAAACCGATCATGCTCAGGGCAGTCGCCAGTGGTAAGATCGGCAATGATCCCCGAACCACCATGAACTCAGATACAAATCCGTTCAATCCGGGTAGGCCAAGGGATGCCATCGATACAAAGATAAGCAGACCGCCAAAAACCGGCATGAGCGGGAAAAGACCGCCAAATTCACTCAGTTTACGGGTATGTGCCCGCTCGTAGATCACTCCAACCAGGAAGAACATACCGGCTGAAGAAAGCCCGTGGTTGAACATCTGCAGTACCGCGCCATCCATGGCAATGTGGGCATGGTCCGTTCCGGCAGCAAACGCCGCGGCTGCGATACCAAGTACGACAAAACCCATATGATTGATGGATGAGTATGCCACCAGTTTTTTGAAATCATCCTGTCCGTACGCCCCGAAGGCGCCAAAGATGATCGCCATGACCGCCAGGAAAGCCAACCCGCCGGCGTAGAATTTCGCCTCCACCGGGAAGAGCGGCAGCACCAGGCGGATAAATCCATACGCGCCCAGCTTCAGAAGCACACCTGCCAAAATCATCGAGCCAGGGGTGGGTGCTTCGGTGTGCGCATCCGGCAGCCAGGTGTGGAAAGGCCATACCGGCACTTTGATCGCGAAGGCGATCACAAACGCCCAGAAGATGACAGCCTTGATGGTCGATACCGGCAACCCGATGATAGTTCCGCTCACCTGCTGCCAGCGCTCAAATACTTCCAGCAGATCGAAGCTGCCGCAAACCACACCAATCAACTGGATGGATAATAACAACCCCAGCGAACCAGCCATGGTGTAGAGGATGAACTTAAGCGAAGCGTAGTTGCGGTTTTCTCCACCCCACTGGTTAATCAGGAAATACATGGGTACCAGCCCGATTTCCCAGAAAAGGAAGAAGAGCATCAGGTCCAGCGCTACAAAAACACCGAGCATACCTGTCTCGAGCAACAGGAAGAGAATCATATATGGCTTGACCCTCTCTTTGATGGAGAAGGATGCCAGCAGCGATAGAGGAGTGAGTAATGTGGTGAGCAGCACCATCGTCAGCGAGATGCCATCCACACCCAGATGGTACCGTGAATTGATCGCCTCAAACCAGGGCAGGTTAATCTGGAATTGAAACCCAGACTGGTCCTGGTTGAATTGCGCCCACAGCCAGACCGATAATCCGAATGGGATCAGGCTGGAGATCAGCGCGAACCAGCGGATACCACGCACGCTCTCCTTTGGAATGAAGAGAATAACTAAAGCCGCCGCTGACGGAAGGAACAGAATGAGCGAAAGAATATGCCGGGTTATGAAATCCATCGAATGCTCCATCAAGCAGGGGTCTGTAACATCAGGAGAATGCCCAATAAGACCAGTCCAAATACGATAATGACAACCATCGATGTTGCCAGATACTGTTGTACACGTCCGGTCTGCATCCGGGTTACCTCTTCTCCAGCCTGGCTGACACTTCCGGCGAGCGCATCTCCGCCCTTATTAATTACCGGGATATCAAAGAACTGGCGAATGATCCTGCCCATCCAGAGGAAGGCTCTGCCGATGGCGTGCAGGATGCCATCGATCACTTTCTTATCCATCCAGATCGAGGTGAAGGTCTCTGCCAGCCAGCCAGACGGTTTATAGAAGATCTTTTCATACAACTCATCGAAGTAATACTTGTTTTCCAGGATTGCATACACCGGTCCGAGCACTTTCTTCAGCGGGTCTTCCGCGCCAGCTTGAACATTGCGGTACACCATCCAGCCGAGAAGTAATCCACCCAGTGAAACCACCAGCGAGGTGATCAGGGGAACCGCAGAGAAATGGACTTCAGCGCTATGTTCACCCAGCATCCCTCCCACAAAATGTTCAAACCAGTTGGGGATTAATCCACCCAAACCTGGGAAGTGCTCGGGAATACCTACCCAACCAGCAGCCATTGCGAAGAAAGCCAATACGACTAGTGGTAAAGTCATGGTAGGTTTGGATTCGTGTGCGTGTTCCGCTGCTGTAGTACGCGGCTTACCCAGGAAAGTCAGTGTAATCTGACGCACGGTGTAGAAAGCAGTCAACAGCGCAGCCAATGCCAGCACCACAAACACGGTTGTGTGCCCGCCAGAGAAAGCGCCGGTCAATATTTCATCCTTCGACCAGAAACCTGCTGTGAGTACCGGGAAGCCTGAAAGCGCCAGACCCCCGATCAGGAATGTCCAGAAGGTGAACGGCATCTTCGCCTGTAAGCCGCCCATATTCCGCATATCCTGCGGATCAACATGCTCACCGGTATGGTAAACACCATGCTCCATCCCGTGGATGACACTGCCCGAGCCCAGGAATAAGAGCGCTTTGAAAAAGGCATGAGTGACCAGATGGAACACTGCCGCCACATATGCCCCAATCCCGAGGGCGGCAATCATGTAACCCAACTGTGAGATGGTCGAATATGCCAGTACTTTTTTCACATCATTCTGCGCAACTGCAATAGTCGCCGCGAAGATGGCGGTGAACGCGCCGATGAAAGCGATCACAGACATGGTCGGATTGAGCCCCATGCCAGGCTCCCAGCCAGCAGCAATCAGCGGAAAGATGCGCGCGGTCATATATACACCCGCTGAGACCATCGTTGCCGCGTGGATCATCGCCGAAACCGGTGTCGGACCTTCCATAGCATCTGGCAGCCACACATGCAGCGGGAATTGCGCGCTCTTGCCAACCGCTCCGATAAAGAGCAGCAGACCAATCAAACCGGCAAAAGACAATCCAAAAATGCTGGTTGGAGTCGCAGCCATCTGTTCCAGCAGTTGCGGGTTACCCAGAATATCTTTGTAATTCAATGTACCGGTAACCGCGTACAGCAGACCTATGCCCAGCAGCATGAACACATCGCCCACGCGGGTGGTCATGAAAGCCTTGATGGCTGCCTTGCGCACCGATTCTTTACCAAACCAGAAGCCGATCAGCAGGTATGAGCACAGCCCCATGATCTCCCAGCCCACATACAGGGTCAGGAGATTGTCACTGAGTACCAGTACATACATGGCAAAAGCGAAGAGACCGATGAAGGCGAAGAAACGCGAGTACATCGGCTCAACCGACGGGACGCGGTGGGTATGCCCGTGAACATCGACAACTTCAGCGCCATGCGGAGGCAGACCTGCACGGTCATGGTCACCGGCGGGTTGACCGAAATTGTGGTAACCCACCGAGTAAATGAAGATCATCAATACCGTCCAGGCGACGAAGAAAAGCGAAACAGCTGTCAGGCTATCCACCTGGATGCCGATTCGAAGCCAGTCTTCTCCAGCCGGCAGCCATTTGATTGAGCTCACAATGGGGTTTTCAGCCAGATGCGGGATCGCCACAACCTGGAAGAAAACAATCATGGAGAGCAGCCATGATATCGCCGCGGATGCAATGGCGATGGTATGGCTGAGCCCTTTCCATTTATTGGTCAGCAGTATGACTACCAGAAAAGCCACCAGTGGCGGCAGGGGGATGAGCCATGCGAGTGTTTGAGTCGTCATTCTGATATCATCCCTTCAAAAGATTTACTTCGTCGGCGATCACAGTATCTCTGCGGCGGTATACCGAAATAATGATCGCCAGTCCAACGGCTACTTCTGCTGCCGCGGCTGCGATGACGATGATGGTAAACACCTGACCATTCATCATGTTGGGAGTGACATACCGCCAGAAAGCGATCAGGTTGATATTCACGGCATTCAACATCAATTCGATGCTCATGAGCATACCAATGACATTCTTGCGCGCCAGCACACCAAACAGCCCCACACAGAAAATGGCTGCCGCGAGGATCAAGTACCAGGAAAGTGGAATCATCTGCTGCACCTCGCGTTTATGATTTGTGTTCCCGTCCCACATAAATTGCACCGATCATCGCTGCCAACAGCAAAATCGATGCAACCTCAAATGGGATGAGGAATCCATTCGGATCAACCAGTGATACACCCAGCTGCCGGATGGTATCGGTCTGAGCCGCAAGCTCTTGTGCCGGAGCGTTGAAACCCACCCACAGATACAGTGTAAAAACGATTACCGCGAACAGCACCATCGAAGTGATTGCCGCGATTATGGTTTGGCGGTTGAAGGGAGAGCTTTCATCAAACATCATCCGGCGGGTCAGCATGACGGCGAAGATGACGAGGGTTGCGATCGCGCCAATATAAACCACCACCTGAACCACACCGAAGAAGGGTGCCTCCAGCAGCACAAAGACCACCGCCACACAGAAAAGTGTCAGGATTAACCAGAGGGCGGCATGCAGCATTTTCCGGACGGTCACCACGCCTATCGCCGCAAAAAGCATCACCAGAGCTGTCAGAATAAATATGATTTGCGTCAAACTCATTGGACTATGCCTCAATCACCCAGGATTTTTTCAGCCATTTCACGGTTGGCATCCGCTAAATCATCTAACCGCTCGCGCCGGTCATCCAGCGGTTTTCGGCTGAACAGCACCACAAATGCAATGACCAGCGCGTTGGCAGCCAGATGTCCTATCAAATGCGTGATGGTCGTCCCACCGGCATAAACCTTCTCAACGATTGCTGTGATCGATATGATACCCAGCGCGATGGGAGTAAGGATCTTCCAGTTGAGTGCCATCATCTGATCGATACGGAAACGCGGAAGTGACCCGCGCAACAGGATGAACACGAAGTAAACAACCATTGTTTTGATGCCAAAATAGAAGAAACCCAGAATGGGAATGGTCTGCGCGCCGGGTCCCTGCCATCCACCCAGGAAGAGGACCGTGAACACCATTGAAGCGGTAAATGCGTGCAAGAATTCGCCTACATAGAACATACCGAATTTCAAACCGGAATACTCTATGTTGAAGCCGGCAACTATTTCTGATTCTGCTTCCGCCAGGTCAAATGGAGCGCGCCCGACTTCGGCTACCGAGGTGATGAAGAAAATAATACCCGCCACCGGTGCGATGAACAGAAACCAGATGGGGTCTTGCGCGAGAATGATGCTGTTCAGTCCCATGGAACGTGAAAGAAGCACGGGGATGAGCATGGACAGCACCATGGGTACTTCATACGAAACCAGCTGGGCAACCACACGGAAGCCCGCCAGAAGCGAATACTTGTTGTTCGAAGCGTACCCAGCCAGAATAATACCCAGCTCGCCAACCGCGCCTACCGCTACCAGATACAGGATGCCAACATTGATGTTCGCTCCGAATGTGGTTGCCGTGAAGGGGATCACCGCCCACATGAATAGAACACCAGCCACCACCAGCACCGGCGCCATATTATATGGAACAACATCCGCGCCTTTGGGCGTGATATATTCTTTGGCAAAGATTTTGATCATATCTGCGAACGGCTGGATCAATCCATATGGTCCCAGACGATTGGGACCGAACCGATCCTGGAGGCGTCCAATGAGCTTGCGTTCATACCAGATCAGAAAAATCACCCACAGCATCGCAAGCAGAGGCAGGACGAGCGCTCCGGCAATGGTGACGATGGGGGATGCCAGCTCCGGTGCCATTCCGGCATTTACCAGAACCTGCACCAGCCATTGGCTGATAAATGTTATCGGGTCACTCCAAAAAGGCATAGTTACTCCTCGAGAATTGATTCAGGAATTCGGTGGTTACGACCAATCCAGAGCGCCTTTTTTCCAGGCGTATGCCAGGGCGCCGGCGAGGATCAGCACAAAGAGCACACCTTCGAGAACAGCGTACAAACCAAGCTGGTCATATGCCATCGCCCAGGGGAAAAGAAAGACTGCTTCAACATCGAATACCAAAAATATCAGGGCATAAACATAATACTGTGCCTTGAATTGGACCCAGGTATCACCTACTGTCTCGATACCGCATTCATATGTTGAATTTTTAATGGAATTGGGTTTTTTGGGAGCAAGGATACCCGCCAGGGTGATCGCCACCGCAGGCAGTGCCAGGGATACCACCATAAAGACCCCGATGTACAACCAGTCCAGATGCATACTTCCCCTCGCTAAAGTGAAATCGGAATGGGATCTGAACCAGCTTAACCTGCCGCTGGATCACATCATTTATTCTATCATAGATGCACTTTAATCAGAAATTCGCAAAAAATCAACGAAAATGAGTGCAATAAACCATATTAGCAAGTTCTGAATTTATCAACGAAAAATGGATGTCATAAATTGCATAACAAAGGTCATTCTTTTTTTGGATGATTATTTTGATTAACCTTGTCCCTTGCAGATTATTGAACCATTTGAATGATTTTTCCCGATTATCACTGTATACACATCCATAAGCAGAAAAAGGACCAGGTAAAAATAACCTGATCCTTTTAGTTCTATCGCGAAGACCATTACGGAGTATCTCCAAAAATCGTTGGCGGCGGCGGACCAGCAACCTCCTCCACGGTAATATCATAACTAATGATGCATTCACCACCGTGTGGATCGAGTGGCTCAGCGTCATTGAACCAGTTGATATTGCTGAATATACCATCCACCCGGGTGGTTCTTCCTTCCATTGCTTGCAGGTCAGCCGGGCTGTATGATATCTCATCAAAACAAAACGGGTCGCTATCATCCCAAACATCATAATCCCACATGGTAGAAGAGATGGTCAGTGATTCCGATGGCGCCAGCATGAGATCACGAACCGGCACAAAACTGCTGCCCCAGATGGGAAAAGTGTATGACAACCCGGTATAAACCGGATAGAAGATATCAAATGTTCTGATTCCATTTACATTCACCCCGCCATACACACCCGGTCCCCAATCTTCCGCTCCATAAGAACAAGCACCACCAGTTAGAAGAGAACCAAAATGGTACGGAATATCTACATCAATACATGAATACAGGATGGAGTTAAACCTGACCGTCACATGTTTGTAGACTGCAGGGCAGTAACCTGATACCAGGATTGGAAGGCTGGTTATGGTCGCATCCGGAGAATCCGGGTCTCCTAGATAGCCCACCACAAAAAATTCTGTCTGCTCAAAACACGATCCGGCTTCCCAGAGATGATCCCAGACAATATAACGCTCCGTGTTGGGTCCGGTCGAACGCCACTTGACCCCGTTTCGATATATATGAAAGCCATCCAGTACCGGCGGGGTGATATGCCTGCCTTCATCATAAATGCGGAACTCCAGAAGGACATGCGGGTTGGGAACCAGCGGCTCCTCGTTCACCCCGTACCGGCTTGAATCCAGATACAGGTAGTCGAATCCGGTACCGCCGCCGCCCCTCCCTTCTGCCGGATCTGTCACCTTGTATCGCAGCTTGAACCAGCCTTCCGGTCCGCTCACCTGCTCATCGATCCAGCCTGAGGCGAATTCCGCGGGTGTGCGGCTGATATCCAGCGTACCGAGGTTGTACGCCACCCCGCCCGCGGTGCCGACCGTGTACCCCATGCAGTTCATCCGCAGGCGCAGATTACCCGATGTGGTCATGAACATTGCCCGGTTTTCGGCGGAGAACCACTCGCTCACATCCCAGTAATTCCCTTCCAGATTGGGGAAAGATCCCGAACCCGGTACACGGATGACCGGGTTATCTCCGGCGCTGACATAACAGTACACGCCGTCATAAGGACGGTCCACTTCAAAAGTAGTGATATCCAGCACACCAACCGGTAGTACCGGTGAGTCCAATATACCCCGCAGCAGGTTGTACCAACCGGGGATGGTTTCCAGGGGAGGCAGCGACAATTCCGGCACATACTCGGCGGGGACAACCGTCTCGCCTTCCGGTTCATCGCCTTCTTCACCTTCTCCCGCAGGTGGAGAGAGGCTGATCTCGCTGCCTGCGGGAGGCAGCTCATCCGCATCTTCTGGCAGGGCAGCCATCACATCCTCTGCGGTTAACCCATGCGCCGCGGCGATGCTTTCAACCGTATCCCCTGCTTCAATTTCGTATGTTTTCGGTTGCGATGGGTCGCCACCATCTGCCACGGTAAATACCAGAGAGCTTTGACCGCTGTGACCACCGCTGTCAAACGCGCGGACGATGATCGCGTGGGCGCCACTCTGTTCCACTTTCAGAGAGTACGCCAGCGTGAGAGGCGTGATCCCTTCCTCCCAGGGGCTGTCGTGCGTTTTCAGAAGCTTCTGATCGAACCAGAACTCAATCCGCATGATACCATCCGGGTCTTTTGCCATCGCTTGAATCACCAGTGGTTTTCCGGTCGCGATGGCATCGGATGATGCAGGTGAGAGGATATCGACCACCGGGCTTGACCCAGCCTTACCCGTGTTCCGCAGAAAGAGGAAACCGGCAATCACGCCCGCCGCGCCCAGAATGCAGATGAACAAAACCAGCAGGATACCAACCAGCCATTTTCTCATCTCAACCTCCACCCTCAGATCAGGCAGACTTCCACCTTGAAAGTGAAAGTCTTGCTGGTGGTTTTGTTACCAGCGTTATCTTCAGCAACCAGGTAATAGCGGACCGTGCCGCCTCCGTAGAGTGTCAGGCTCTGCGATAATTCAGCTTTACCCAGGAATATGTTATAGCCATCATTTTCGTTGCCGTTCATCTTCAACGATTTCCACTGCCCGGTGGATGAAGTGACTGCCTGGTAATAGATATCCACCCGCTTCACACCCGAACCCGCATCCTCAACAGCGGCGCTGATCTTCACCCGGTCCGCGCCGCAGGTGGCACTGTCAAAGATAGTCACCGGTTCAGCTTTGATTTTGGAGATCACCGGACCCACCGTGTCTTGCACAGGCGGGCTCGACACCTTGATCAGGATGGTTTCACTCTCCTCCCCGCCAGCGGATACCGCCCGCAGGGTATAACTCGTATTTTGCTCAGGGCACACCTGCCGGGCATCCAGATTATTAACCGGCGAGTCATTCAATGTCACCTGCTCGGCAAATTTCACGTCCCAGCGCAGATGGGTACACTCGCCCGCTGTGATGGAATCATCATCCACATTAAAGTTGATGATCGGCGCCGGAACGCTGGTTGGTGTGTTGGTCGGCGGGAGGGGCGTTTCGGTTGCGGTTGGTTCGGGCGTGCTGGATGGGGTTAGCGTAGCTTCCGGGGTGGCTGTCGCAGGCGGGATCACTTCTATCGCCACGCTGCGCGGATTGCTCATTTTGCCGCCGGTGTCGTAGGCGGTCACCCTAATGGTGTGCATCCCCGGAGAAGCCGCCAGCCAGGTCTGCTCCAGTGTAACCAGGTCGCCGCCGGCAGGGATCGGCACATCCTGTGAATATGGATTCCCGTCGATCTCCACTTTGATCTCGGCAACACCGCTTCTGGCATACGCGTGCGTCTGGATGTGAACCTCTTCTCCCGGCAGCACCCTGCCCCCGGGTAAAGGCGCATCGATCCAGATATCCACACCTCCCGCCTGCGCAGTGCCGCATCCGGTGGTCAGCATGGAAAGGCTTAGCACGACAGATAAGATTTGAAAAACATGCAGACAGCGCATACACCCCTCCTGTAAACAAAAACGCACTGCAAAATCCAGTGCGTTTTCTACCATGGAAAAATATGGGCGCAACGATTTCAACTATGTTGCTGGTTAATATTACTGTAACGCGCCGTATACCACCTGTCAACAGCAAGTTTGCGAAGTGGTTTATTCAGGTACGCCTGTTAATCATATTGCAGATGGACATTTTCTTTGGCAGAATGCTTACGTCCTCCGCTTGCCAAACACTCGCCATATTTGTGAAAAAACAAGCAAGCCGAGAATGATCAGGGCAATCCCGGCTGCCAGACTTTGCGGGTAGTTCAACCAGACCAAACGGGTGGTCCTGCCAGTCAATTGGATGGATGACAGAACCATCTCACCTGATTCCCCCGCGTCGGTGGGAATCAGAAGGTACGTCCATAACGTACCCTCCCATTTTCTGGCAT
>CAZRKL010000052.1:14006-15841 GCA_964600595.1 uncultured Leptolinea sp. | reverse complement strand
TTTGCAGAAGTCTGAAATCTATCCATTTTTTTCCAGCAATCACATTTCTGGGCTCCCGCGGAAGATAAAGGTCATAAAAGCCTTGCATTATCATGGGACGATTCAATTCCATCGTCAGACTATCATTGTTCACCTCGAACCTTGCCAACTCTAAACCCTGAGAAATGTGCAAGTTCGAGCCAAGATAACTCGGCTTGCCGGGATGTATTTTTCTTGCACTCATCAAAACCGTTCCGTGTGGAGGGATTACCAGTTCAAATTTCCCCTTTGAGACTTCAATCAATTTTTCATCCCAAAATGAGCGCAGATACCAATTCCCTTCGGATGAGAGTTTGTAATCTTCGAGTTTTAATTCTTTTCTTACAGTGGTATTTTTCCAATTTGTATAACTAAGAACATGCCAGCTATCTGATCGATTTGATAGGTCTAATCTCATCATTTGAGGATGCTCAGAATCTGCCCAATCGATCAGCATCGGTCGAAGTCCAATAACGGGTAACAGGGACTGGGCAATCCTGAGGCGGTATCGGGTAACCTTATTCATATCGTCTGAAATAAGCATCAGACCGCCTGTCATCCCGATAATGGATGCCATTGTCCGAACTTCTGCCAGCGTGAGGTTGCTGCTCTCCCGCACGAGTAAGCAGTCAGGATCGTTTTGCCACCAACGCTGATGCATCATGGAACGGGTAATCGTATTGTGCATCGCATTTTTCACGGACGGTATATCGGGTTCATTGGGGAAGAGCAATTCAATCCCGAAGTATTTCGGTTCCCAATCCGGAGCTACATCAGTGCCTATGCGCATTCCATCAACGATGCCCAGCATCGGTCCTAACGGCGCGCCACACCCCAGTAGATAAGTGCCTTCTCCTGCCGCGTCACGAATGATTTCCATCCCCTTTCGTAAAGCCTGAGCTCTGCTCATCGACGGATCATATCGTTTACCTTCCAGCGCTCCAGCGTACAGGAAATCCAACTTCAAATAGGTATAGCCCCAGGCATTCACAGCGTTCTCAATGATTCGTCGAATGTAAACTTGCACTTCTGGATGGGTCAAATCCAAGCCAGCACAGAACTTATTCCAATTCCATCCGGCGTTCACGACTTTACCTTTTTCATCTTTTATCAGCCAGTCTGGATGATTCTTGAATATCTGAGAATCTGGATGCACAATAAACGGAGCCATCCATAGCCCTGCCTTATAGCCTTGTTCTTTTATCTCATCAGCCAGAAGGTCCATCTGGGCATAAAATCGATGCTTCGTATCCATCCAATCGCCCACCGCGGTCTGATAGCCATCGTCAATTTGAAGGTAATCCAGCGGCAATTCATCTTTTAGTTCTGAAAGAAGATCCAGATTCATGCGTATGATATCTGGATTAATTTTTGTAAAATACTGATACCAGGTACACCAGCCAGATGGAATTACATCATTAGGTTTGACCTGGTTTTCTCTGGCTACTTCTTCGAGATAATTCTTGAGCGGATCAGGGTCGTTCAAATCAAGAAAGTCGATCGTGAGCCAATCTGAACTTATTGTCCTTCCACTGGTTATTACTGTACTGTCACCTGATGCCAAAATATTCACCGCTTCAGCCGTGCCAGGTTTAAACAGGATATGCCCAAAATGGTTGATCTGAGAAAGGAATCCAACAAGGATACCGATTCGATTTGTGCGATCTAAAAGGACCCCAAACTGATCACTGGCGAATATTCCCGCCTTATCCATTTGGGGGGATGCAGCATCATATAGTTTCGGTCCTTGAAAATGTTTTAACTTTGAAAGCAAAGGCTTCTTATTTGCCGAATATGTACCAGAATAACTCCATGAT
>CAZRKL010000052.1:0-13906 GCA_964600595.1 uncultured Leptolinea sp. | reverse complement strand
CTTTGAAAGCAAAGGCTTCTTATTTGCCGAATATGTACCAGAATAACTCCATGATTGCCAACCATTTTGGTAAACCCCCCAGTCAATATCTGATGAGAGATCTGCAGTGGTTTTCAGGTTGATTGATTTACCAAAACCTATCTGCCCAACCCGAAAAGGATCTAAAGCAAGATTAGTTACATGCAATCTGAATAGAATCCCTGAATAATGAGATCGGGTGGCTATTTCAAGTTCAAAGTTCACATATTCATTTTTTAATAAACTCATGTGAATATGCCCGGCGAATTTTCCTGAGATTGCCCCGGCTGACTTGGGATCAATTGTCCCTTGAAACGACTTTTTCCCCTGGTTAGTATCAATTTGCAACTCAGGCGCGGCCAGTTCAATGTATTGTTCTGGATTTCGTTTAGCGGAAATTACAATAGAATTCCCATCCCCCGGACGGATAGCAAGTGCATGGCTCTCAAGTTGCATACATCATCTCCCAAATATAATATTTTAATATATCATGGATTTTTTTACTTAAAACAAAACCACGTCCGTAAGCCGCTCAGCCCTGACGTGGAATTGATAGAGAATGCATATTTATTATAAGATTGCTTTTATGAAAATAACATTGGATTAGTATTAAAATAACCTTAGAGATATGATTATTGTGTGCAATTCCTAAAATATTAGTATTTTTGAAACCATACCTTTTGAATATCAGTAATCGTAATTGGCCCTTCACGGAGAATCCTTGGTTCTTCACTCGTGCAATCCACAACCGTAGAAGATTGTCCACCTGGCGATTGACCGCCATCGATGATCATCGGTATTAGCTCCCCGAATTGTTTGATCACTTCTGTAATATTTGTGGAACTTGGATGCCCTGATAGATTAGCAGAAGTAACCGCCATTGGACCACAAGCTCTCAGCAAGGCTCTGGCAAACGGATGATTGGGGATTCTAATCCCGACTGTAGGTAATGTAGATAATTCTACGGGTAAACCCGGTTGTTTCTTAACGACAAGTGTCAATGGACCCGGAAGAAAACGTTCTACCAGGTGGTATGTGCCGGGTAAGCACGGACCCGCGACTATATCAATTTGTTCAAGATCGGCTAACAGTACCGCAATTGCCTTTTCTGCCTCGCGACCTTTTAATTGATAAATTGTTTTTATGCCGGATACTGAGAAGACTCCACACCCCAAACCATACACCGTATCAGTCGGTAATACTATAAGACCACCCGAGCGAACATGCTCAATTGCCTGATGAAGCGCAGCCCCTTCGTGTTGTTTATAAACCTTGATGGTCATGTTATCCCTCGATACTTATGACACGCGATTTGCCAGCGAGGTCAAAAAGGATATTGATACTCGCACCCGGGAAAATCTGTTCTACCAATATTTTGACATTCTCAGCTTGCCGGTATTCAATTTCAAGCAACAGCATGTATGGCGTGACTACTTTATTTTTAACCTGGTTGAGCAGTTGCTCTATATATTTTAACCCATCAGATCCACCATCCAACGCGAGACTTGGTTCATATCTGGCAACATCGAGCGTGGGAACGTCTTTAGATGGGATGTAAGGAAGGTTTGCGCACAACAACTGAATACTGTCCACATTGATGTCAGATAACAAATCTGATTGATGCAATTTCACCTGATTTGAAAAATGGTTTGAAATAACATTTTCCCCGGCTATGGCAAGCGCGGACTGAGAAATATCTACCCCATGAACAACCAGATCATATATCTGGCTAACCAGAGCGAGCGCTATGCACCCTGAGCCTGTTCCCACATCCCATGCCTCCCGAACTTGTGGATGTTCATCCAACCACGCAAGCGCTGTTTCTACCAGCAGTTCAGTTTCAGGGCGTGGGATGAGAACCGCAGGGGATACTTTTATTTTAAATCCAAAAAACTCCCACCACCCAAGAATATAAGGTAGAGGCTCTCCTTGACTCAGACGGGCGATTTTCCCTTCCATGTCCAGAATTGTATTTTGATCTAATAGGTATTCAGGATGAGCTGCGAGCCAGGCAGTGTCTTTTCTGAGCTGGTCTGCCAGAAGGACTCGCGAATCAGACAGCGGTGTATCAGTCTTACCTTTTAATCTGTCACTCGTGTTTCTTAGCCACTGAATGACAGAGATATTCTCAATCGTCATCCACCTCACCCACCGAGAGTCTCTCTGATTCGCTCCGTAGTGAAAGTTCGTCGATGAACTTCTCTAAATCACCTTCCAGCACACCAGCCAGGTTATAACTGGATACGTTAATTCGATGATCTGTAACCCTTGATTGGGGATAGTTATATGTGCGGATTTTCTCAGAGCGTTCACCAGAACCCACCTGTGACCGGCGAGTTTCCTCCAATTCAGATATCCTTCGCTGCTCTTCAATTTCAAATAATCTGGCACGGAGAATACTCATTGCCCTGAGCCGGTTCTGCAACTGTGATCTTTCATCCTGACACGCTATCACGATCCCTGTGGGGATATGCGTCAGACGGACCGCTGTAGAGTTCTTTTGCACATTCTGGCCACCCGCGCCGGCTGATTTATAAATGTCAATGTGGATGTCGGAATCTGGGATATCAATTTCGACATCATCCACTTCTGCAAGCACAACAACGGTTACAGTGGATGTATGTATTCTTCCCTGGGCTTCCGTAGCCGGAACTCGCTGAACACGGTGCACACCAGACTCGAATTTAAGTTTTGAATACGCACCCTTCCCTTTTATTTGGAAGATGATCTCTTTGTATCCGCCAATACCAATTTCATTTTGTGAAAGGATCTCATACTTCCAGTTTTGCCTCTCCGCATAACGTACATACATCCGGAACAGATCAGCAGCAAAAAGAGCAGCTTCATCTCCACCTGTCCCGGCTCTGACTTCAACGATTACATTCTTATTGTCGCGGGGGTCTTTAGGCAGCAACATGGACCGCAGTTCGGTTTCTAACTTTTCGATCAACGGCTCAATTTCAAGTAGCTCATTGGCTGCCAGAGAACGCATTTCTTCATCAGATTCTTCCAGTAACTGGTTCGCTTCATCTCTACGTGCCAGGGCGCGGCGGTATTCATTGGTTTTCTCGACAATTTCTTCAATATCAGATCGTTCTTTAGCCAATTCTACAGCCGCCTGGTAGTTTTCTCCGACAGATTCTAACTGGCGAGTCAGCTCTTGGTATCGTTCTTCAATCGAAATTAATTTTTCCAGCATAGTTACCTTATATAATTTAGCTTTGTCCTATCATCTATTAGACGCATTTAGGATATACTAATTTTAATTATGCATTAATAACAATTTAGAATTCTCGCAAGGAGGGAAGGTATGGATGTACTAGCATTATCACAATCCCAGTTTGCAATCACCACAGTATATCACTTTTTCTTTGTTCCCCTCACCCTCGGACTCTCGATCATAGTCGCGATCATGGAGACTCTGTACGTCCGCAAAGGTGAGATTGTGTACAAACAGATGGCAAAATTCTGGGGAAAGCTTTTTCTAATTAATTACGCCATGGGCGTTGTCACCGGTTTGGTCATGGAATTTCAATTTGGCATGAATTGGTCTGAATACTCCCGTTTTGTTGGAGATATCTTTGGAGCACCGCTTGCCATTGAAGGATTAACCGCTTTCTTCCTTGAATCGACCTTCATCGGCTTATGGATTTTCGGCTGGGATAAATTATCCAAAGGTTTACACGCCCTAACCATCTGGCTGGTCGCCTTTGGCGCGACCCTCTCTGCGCTCTGGATCTTAATCGCCAACTCCTTTATGCATTATCCCGTCGGATATACCATGGTTGATGGACGGCCGGTAATGGATAATTTCTGGGTGGTCATTTCCAATCCGCATGTATGGACTCAATTTCCACATACGGTCTTTTCTGGGTACACAACTGCAGCTTTTTTTGTGATGGGAATTTCCATTTATCATCTCCTTCGAAAAAAGAATGTCGAATTCTTCAAAAAGTCTTTCGTCATTGCAAACATTTTTGGTGTTGTCGCCATCCTTGGATCTATCGGAATTGGGCATCAGCAAGCACAGTTAATGGTTGAGCAGCAACCCATGAAAATGGCAGCTGCTGAATTATTGTGGGAGTCTGAAGATCCTGCGGCGCTCTCCATTTTTACAACCGCAGATCTGGAAGCACGGAAGAATATCATTGATATCCGGATTCCCGGTGCACTCAGCTTTCTCTCATACGACAAGTTCAGTGGCGAAGTAAAAGGCATGAATGACATTCAAGCAGAATATGAAGCAATTTATGGTCCCGGAGACTATACACCTCCCGTAATGCTCTCTTACTGGTCATTTAGAATTATGGTTGGAGCAGGTTTCCTGATGCTGTTTATTACTTTACTGGGTTTATGGATGTGGAAGTTCAAAAAGCTCCAGTTGAAAAGTAATCTCTGGCTCGGCATCACTGCCGCCATCCTATTGCCATATATCGCGAACACCGCGGGATGGCTTCTAACAGAGATGGGTAGACAGCCCTGGGTAGTTTACGGCTTATTACTTACCGCAGATGCAGTCAGCCCGAATATATCTGTTGCACAGGTAATGACAAGCCTGCTTGGATTTACGGTCATCTATGGAATTTTATTGGTGGTTGATGTATATCTGCTGGTAAAATTCGCCAAAGCCGGTCCCCAAGTAGACCATCTCCCAGAGACCCAAAAATCAGAGACTGTAACCGCCTAAGGAGGGAAAAATGGACCTGAACATACTTTGGTTTGTATTGATCGCAGTTCTATATTCAGGGTTTTTCATCCTTGAAGGCTTTGATTTCGGTGTTGGAATCCTCCTTCCATTCCTGGGTAAAAATGATACAGATAGAAGAGTCATTATTAATTCAGTGGGGCCTACCTGGGATGCAAATGAGGTTTGGCTGGTGCTGGCAGGAGGTGCAACCTTTGCCGCTTTCCCACATTGGTACGCTACGTTGTTTTCGGGATTCTATCTCCCGTTATTTCTGGTTCTAGTTGCCCTGATTTTCCGTGGAGTAGCTTTTGAATTCCGCGGAAAACTGGATAAACCCGCCTGGCGTAGCTTCTGGGATTACGCAATGTTTGGTGGAAGCCTGCTTGTTCCATTACTTATGGGTGTTGCATTCGCAAATATTCTGCAGGGAGTACCTATTGACCAGGCAAAGAATTACACTGGTGGATTCTTCAACTTGTTGAATCCATTTGCCCTGATCGGCGGGCTCACTTTCCTCTGCATTACAGTTCTCCTGGGTGCTCTTTATCTAAAAATCAAGACCACAGGTAATGTCATGGAGAGAGCAATTAAGACCGCTAAAACACTCTGGCTGCCTTCAATATTATTAACAGGTGCTTTCGGATTATTTGCGACCATTGGTAAAAGCGGCCAGGAAGGATTAAATCCCCTCGGATTGATTATTACCATTTTGGCTGTGGTGGTTTTACTGGGCGGGTTATTGGCACAACGCAGCGGCAAAACTGGATGGGCTTTCGGGTTGGGGGTAACAGCGATGGCGGCAGTATCTGCTGTCATATTCGTTCTGCTCTTCCCGAATGTAATGGTATCAAGCACTGACCCCGCATACAATCTGACGATTTACAACGCTGCATCATCAGCAAAAACTTTGGAAATTATGTCGTTTGTTGTATTATTTTTCCTGCCAATAGTTCTTGGATACCAGGCATACAATTACTGGGTTTTTCGCAAACGATTAACTACAAAGAGTGAAGACTTGCATTATTGACAATGAGTGTTCAGAAAAGTCTACTGCGCCAGGCCCGCGTGAGCGGTCTGGCGCTCTTTTTCAACATAACAGGCGGAATGATCACAGCCATATTAATCATTCTGCAAGCATATCTGCTATCTGAAATCATCGTAGATGTCTTTTTCTCAGGACAAGACCTCCTTGCGACTTCAAACAGGCTGATTCAACTCGCAGTCATAATCGTCCTTCGGTCTTTCTTGGCTTTTACAAATGAAGTCAGCGCCAAGAGCATTGCCGCAAAAGTAAAATCGCAGCTGCGGTTTGATTTAATCAAGAAAGTCAGTCGTCATGGACCATTATTCCTGGGTATAGAAAGACGCGGCAAACTACTCAACACCATATTTGAAGGGGTGGAATCGCTGGATGCATACTACAGCCAGTATATGCCTCAGGTTTTCCTTTCTGCCCTCGTTCCCCTGGCAATCCTGGTTATTGTTTTCCCACTGGAACCACTGACTGGTTTTATCCTGCTGTGCACCGCGCCTCTCATACCGATTTTTATGGCATTGATTGGCATCATGACTGAAGAACGTACCCAAAAACAGTGGAGACTACTGAACAGATTAAGTACCAGATTCTTTGACACTTTGCAGAGTCTGGATTTAATTCGTCTGCTTAATCGGGAAAGAAAACAAGAAGAATTTCTTAAAGACACCGACCAGTCTTACCGTGAAGCAACCATGGGCGTTTTGCGCTTCACATTCCTTTCAGCTTTTACGCTGGAATTGGTGGCAACCATCTCGACTGCCATTGTTGCAGTGGAGATCGGTTTGAGGCTGCTATACGGAAAACTTGAATTTCTTCCAGCCCTATTCTTGCTCATATTGGCACCCGAGTTCTACCTACCCTTGAGGCATCTTGGTGTCAAGTATCACGCGGCGATGTCTGGTTTGGAAGCAGCGAAAGGAATTTATTCCATCCTGGATCAACCTGATCCCGAAGATGCCCAGAGAAAGATAGCAGCTCGATGGAGTGGCAAGGAATTATTCCCAATTTCCTTTGTAAATGTCTCTGCCAGATATCCTGGTAAAACCAGTCTTGCCTTGGATCATATAAATTTCACACTTAACCCCGAAGAAAAGATAGCACTGGTTGGGCCAAGTGGATCAGGAAAAACAACGGTTACTTCCCTCCTTTTGCGCTTTCTCGATCCATCTGATGGACAGATTCTTATCGCAGATACACCGCTAAATGAAATTCCGGTAGAAAACTGGCGTGAAAAAATATCATGGGTCCCACAAAATCCGCATTTATTCTCCGGTACGATTGCCAGGAATGTGGCATTATCATCACAAACCATCGATATCCAAAAACTGGAATCAGCCCTCGCTGCAGCGGAATCCCTAAAATGGGTAAATGACTTACCTGATGGTTGGAACACGCAGATCGGAGAACGTGGGTATGGTATCAGCACCGGGCAGATCCAACGTATTGCCATCGCCAGAGCATTCTATAAAGATGCCCCTCTACTTATTTTGGATGAACCCACTTCTGCTCTAGATCCGTTGCTGGAAGATGAAATGTATGCAGCAATCAGGAGGTTGATCACTAATCGTACTGTCATCACCATTGCGCACCGGCTTCCGACTATATATCAGAGTGATCGCATACTCTTTATTAAAGAAGGGAAAATTATTGAAACGGGTACACATACTGAGCTGATGAAATTGGGGCAGGAGTACTCAATTTTCGTGAGGAATTACCAGCATGCCACAAAATAGTCCGCTCTCATTCCTCTTGCAAAGCTTAAAAAAATCTCTCCTAATGACGGGATTCTCAGTTTTGCTTTCCTCAATAGCCATCCTGCTGGGGGTGGGACTCATCGGGACATCGGCATATTTAATTTCCTACGCAGCTCTGCAACCTTCCATATCCGTATTAAATATTTCCATCGTAGGTGTCCGTTTCTTTGGCATCTCAAAAAGTCTGTTCCGTTATCTTGAACGACTCGCCAGCCACGAGGTGAATTTTCGCCTGCTCGCCGATCTGAGAATCTGGATCTACCAGAGGTTTGTTCATCATATCCCTGCACGAAAAGAGATGAAACGAACGGGTGATATGATGGCAAGGGTTGTTGAAGATGTTGAAATCCTTGAGTTCTTCTTCATCAGGGTAGTCAATCCACCCTTAACAGCTTTATTAACTATTATGATTGTTGGATTCTTTTTGGGAAACATCAATGTAAAGCTGTCCGGGCTCTACTTTTTACTTACCCTGATAAGCTGGCTGCTGATGCTCGTGTTTTCATACTTCGCTGCTGAAAAAGCCTCCAGACAATACCTGAACATACGCGCAGATGTGCACGCTGAAGTGTCCGACATCCTGAATGGACTTCCGGATATTCTGATGAATCAGCAAATGAATAACAGTTTTTCCACTTATCAAAAGGCAGAGAACCGTTACCAAGAGACCCAAATGCGTGTGTCGGTAACAAGCGGATGGATCAATGCTTTATTGGTTATCCTGACTCAAGGTAGCATGATAATCATGCTTATGATTGGAATTCAACTTGTAAGTCAGGGCGTTGTACCGGGATTACTCCTAGCCCTTATTCCCCTCATGACTGTTTCCAGTTATGACGCTATTCAACCCCTTAATCTCTCAGCTCAGCAATTCCATCTTAGTAGGCAAGGGGCAGCGCGTATTCATGAGGTCACCAGTGAAAATGAAAAACAAACAATAAGAAAAGTTGAAGGAACTGACTCTTCTGAATTTGATGCTGTGGAATTTGATTCAATTCGAATCAAAGATGTTACCTACGCTTACGAAGCCGATAGCAAGGCGGGGGTGTCACAGATATTATTTGACGTCACAGCACGTAAGAAAATTGCCATTGTCGGACCCAGCGGATCAGGGAAAACCACTATTGCCCGATTAATTCTGGGTGATCTTGAGGCAGATAGAGGGATGCTCCTTCTGAATGGAAAACCGTACTCGGACTTTTCCAAATCACAAATTACCTCAATCACAGCTTATGCCGGTCCCTCACCATACTTACTAAACAGTTCAATCCGGGAGAACTTTCAGTTTATCGTCCCTGAGATATCAGATGAAGAGATAATCGCCTCTATTCAACAAGCCCAAATGGATGACTGGCTGATAGGATTGGAAGCAGGATTAGACACTGTCGCAGGCGAAAGGGGGGTGAAAATGAGTGAGGGTGAGCGGCGCAGACTTGATCTTGCCCGCATGCTTATATTGAAACGACCTGTCTTAATCCTTGACGAGCCCTTTGCGAACCAGGATATAACCAACCAGAGGTTGCTATCTTCTCAGCTTCATAACCTGCGGGGAGATATTGCGCTCATCATGATTACCCATCGATTATTAGAATTGGAGAGATTCGATGAAATCCTTGTTGTGGACCAGGGAGTTATCGTTGACAGGGGAAATCTGGATAGTTTAAGGAGGAAGGAAGGGCTGTTCAGAAGGATGTGGGATCAGCAAAATTATATGCTTTTTGATCGGAGTAATGGTAGTAGTTGACGGACTCCAGACAACCTGCTATATTCTACAAAGCATGAAGGAAACCAATCTAACTTTTTTTGGCCGAATAAAAAGATTTATCAAACGAGAAGCCCGCTGGTTATTACCTGGCATCGGAGTCAAACGCTGGATGCTGCTTATACTGGCGGGAATTACATTTTTAGCAGTCGGCCTCGCACTCATCCTTCTCAATATATACCGAACAGCGCCCAATAACTGGATATTACCGATAATTTCCGCGGTGTCTCTACAATCATTTGGCAGGATCACCCGGGCTGTCATCTTTGGGTTGATTGGATTTGGTTTGACCGCGTATGGCATGTGGGGGCTTAACCGCTCACTTCTCCGTCCCTTTATTCAGCCTGGCAAACCGATCATCGATGCTGTATCATCGTGGCGCAAGAAAGAGAAAGGTCCCCGCATTGTTGTAATTGGTGGCGGTCATGGATTAGCCACTCTTCTACGAGGATTAAAGAACTATACAAAAAATCTAACCGCTATTGTAACTGTGGCAGATGATGGCGGTTCTTCGGGGGAATTACGCCGTTCTTTGGGAGTATTGCCTCCAGGAGATATCAGAAATTGTCTTGCAGCCTTATCCAATGATGAAGAACTGCTCACCCAACTATTTCAATATCGCTTCTCGGATGAATCTGGATTGCATGGGCATTCTCTCGGCAACCTCTTCATCTCCGGGCTAGCTGAAATAACCGGATCCTTTGAAGAGGCGGTTGCAGAGAGCGGAAGGGTCCTTGCTGTGCAGGGGCAGGTGCTGCCTTCCACCCTGACAGATGTTCGCCTGGCAGCCAGTGTGGAGACTGTTGAAGAAAAAAAGAAATCCAGTTGGATACGGGGAGAGAGTAAAATTCCCAAGGTCAAAGGTCAAATCAAACGAATTTGGCTCGAACCGGATAATCCACCTGCATACCCACCCGCCATACAAGCACTTCTTGCCGCGGATTTGGTTTTAATCGGACCAGGAAGTCTTTATACCAGCCTCCTCCCCAACCTGCTCGTTCCTGATATTGTGGAAGCTATCCGAGCCAGCCGGGCGATGAAATTCTTTATTTGCAATCTGGCATCACAACCCGGTGAGACCGATGAATACTCAAGCTATGACCATCTTACCGCTATTGAAAAACATATTGGCAGCAAATTATTCGATTTGATCATTTGCAATAACCGGTACTCAGGTGATTTGCCGGATGATGTGAAATGGATTGAAGTTGACAGCGATCTTGAACGGAATTACCCTGTGTATCAAACTGATCTGCTTGATTTAGATCATCCCTGGCGGCACGATTCTGAAAAATTGGCACAAACCATCATTGATATCTATTTTGACCGTACAGGTCCACTTGTAGATCGTGAAGTAAACCAGGAAGATCTATACTAATAATTCATCTAAGAGCAACAGGGGGGAGCATCAGGTTGTCTATTCAGCTCTCCATTTTCAGTCTAATGTGATAGAATCATACGAATTTGTTTAAGATCTTATTACACTCCCAGGAGGTGTTTAAATGACAGTCAAAGTAGGTATTAATGGATTTGGTCGAATTGGTCGCCAGGTATTAAAAGCCATGATCGAAAAACAGGCGGGCAACCTGGAAGTAGTTGCGGTAAATGACCTGTTCGATTCAAAAACCAACGCGCATCTTTTCAAATACGACTCCAACTATGGAATTTTTGATGGAGACGTAAGCCTGGATGGCAATGATCTCGTTGTGAATGGCAAAAAAGTTAAAGTATTTGCCGAAAAAGACCCGGGTGCCCTCCCCTGGAAAGATCTGGGTGTAGATATTGTGATTGAATCTACCGGTGTATTCACAGATGCTGTTGGTGATCCCGCCAAAGGGAAAGCCGGCGCCAATGTCCACATCACCAGAGGTGGAGCCAAGAAAGTCATTATTTCAGCCCCGGCAAAGAATGAAGACTTGACAATTGTTCTGGGCGTCAATGATGACAAATATGATTCCAAAGTACACCACGTGGTATCCAATGCGTCTTGTACTACCAATTGTCTTGCGCCTGCCGCAAAAGTGGTTAATGATAAATTCGGCATTGTCCACGCTGTCATGACCACAATCCACTCATACACGAACGATCAGGTTATTCTCGATCAAGGCCACAAAAAGGAAATGCGCCGCTCACGTGCTGCTGGATTGAATATTATCCCCACCACTACGGGTGCCGCAAAAGCTATCGCACTGGTTATTCCTGAACTCAAGGGAAAATTCGATGGTTATGCCTTGCGCGTACCCACCCCCACCGTTTCCATTGTCGATTTCACAGCCAACGTAGAAAAATCCACGACCAAGGAAGAACTGAATGCAGCCTTTGTAGAAGCATCCAAAGGTGCATTAAAAGACATTCTTGGCGTTACCACCGGTGAATATGGTGACCCACTGGTATCCAGTGACTTCAAAGGTGACTCACGTTCCTCTATTGTTGATCTACCATCAAACATGGTCATGGGCGGAAATCTGGTGAAGGTTGTCACCTGGTACGATAATGAATGGGGTTATTCCTGCCGAACTGTCGATCTGGCAGCTTTAATGGCAAAATCCCTCTAATTCACCTATGGAACTGATGGTTCAGTTTCCTAATTAATCTCTCAAGGCGTAAAGATCAGTTGATCTTTACGCCTTCTTTGAATGATGCGAGGATGACATGTTTAATAAGAAAACCGTAACTGATCTGGATGTAAGAGGAAAAAAAGTATTTGTAAGGGTCGATTTCAATGTGCCCATGAAAGAGGGCAAAATAAAAGATGATACTAGAATCAAGGCTGCCATTCCGACTATTGAATATCTGACAAATAATGGTGCCGCTGTAATACTGGCATCACATCTGGGTAGACCAAAAGGGGGTCCTGATGCTCAGTTTTCTTTGCAGCCTGTCGCTGAACATCTTGCAAATTTACTGGGAAAACCTGTTGCCTTCGTAGATGACTGCGTCGGTCCAAAAGCAGAAACTGCTGCTGCTGGATTAAAAAGTGGCGATGTTCTGGTTCTAGAAAACACCCGTTTTTATCCGGGTGAAGAGAAAAACGACCTGGACCTTGCAAAAGGAATGGCAAAACTGGCGGATCTATATGTAAATGATGCCTTTGGTACCGCGCATCGCGCGCATTCATCCACTGAGGGTGTTGCCCGATATCTTCCCGCAGCGGCTGGTTTCCTTCTTGAAAAAGAAATCAAGTATCTTGGCGCTGCGGTTGAGGACCCGAAACGACCCTTCGTGGCTATTCTCGGTGGAGCAAAGATTAGCGATAAAATCGGCGTGATCAAGAATTTATTACAAAAAGCAGACCTCATCCTGATCGGTGGCGGGATGGCAAATACCTTCCTGAAAGCGCAGGGATACGAACTGTCTGATTCACTGGTTGAAGCAGAAGCAGTGGATACTGCAAAAGAGCTTCTGGCTTCGGGTAGTAAAAAACTGCGATTACCGGTTGACCTGGTTCTAGGGGATAAGTTTGAAGCAGGCGCTTCGGTAAAATCGATAGCGACAGGGAACGTTCCCGCAGGTTGGCGTGTACTGGATATCGGGCCTAAAACCGTGGAAGAATTTTCCAAGGCTCTTGCAGGCGCGGGAACCGTGGTTTGGAATGGTCCTATGGGTGTTTTCGAGTTCCCAGAATTTGCCAAGGGAACTTATGGCGTAGCCAAGGCTGTTGCCGAATCTGGAGCAGTCAGTATTATCGGTGGAGGCGAATCAGTTGCAGCCATCCAACAATCAGGACTGGCAGATAAGATAACACACATATCCACTGGTGGTGGGGCATCTCTCGAGATGCTCGAAGGGCTGGTGCTTCCCGGCCTGGCTGCACTCCAGGATAAGTAAAACCTAAAACAAATACTTAAATAATTACTCCCAGCATTATTCATGGGAGTAATTATTTTTTTATAGGAGGGTATAATTTATGAAAGTATTTCCTTGGAGGCTGTCATGAAATTATCCCTTCGACGCTGGTTCTTTGTCTTAATCGGTATCGTATTAACCGGATTTTTGCTGATTCAGTTAGTACCTTATGGAAAAGATCAGACCAATCCTCCTGTAGTACTTGAGCCAGAGTGGGACAGCTCGCAGACACAGCAAATGGTTGAAGCAGCCTGCTATGACTGCCACAGCAACCGCACACAATACCCATGGTATGCAAAAATCGCCCCGGCATCCTGGCTTCTGGCGAGTGATATTTCGCGGGCTCGGAATGCTTTCAATTTCAATGAGATGACACCAGAACAAGGCCAATTCATGGTTGATCTGATGGTTAAGCGGGTACAAGAAGCCAGTATGCCGCCATACCAATACCAGGCAATCCATCCCGAATCCAGATTTTCTTCCAGGGAACGCCAAGAGTTGATTGAAGGTCTGTTGTTGACATTCAAGAAATAACTCGTTACACTCTTCCAAAGACCGGAAGGGTGTTTATATTTAATAAATTTGCAACTAATAGATAATCACACCGTAGTATTATTTGAGCTTTCAGAATCGGGAACAATATTCACCAACTCATCGTCAATGATTGTGAGGGATTAGAAATCTGATCCTGTGATTCGAGCATGGAGTGATGAAAGGAAGACAAAAACAATGAAATCAAAATTTGCTATCAGCGCTGTTCTACTAACAGCATTCACTATGATTATAAGCGGATGCAATCTCCC
>CAZRKL010000051.1:0-15948 GCA_964600595.1 uncultured Leptolinea sp. | reverse complement strand
CCAGCCATTAATAAACTAATCGCCAGGGGAATAATCACGAGTGGATGCCCGATCATCCGCAGCACCCATCTTAAGGAAGGGATAATTTCGGGCGGAATGATCCTACCCACAAACAGTATCATTCCAAACATGACGCTCAAAAACAGGCTGATTGCCACATCCAGCCAGGAAAGTATGCGAAATGGTCTGACCACTTGATGTGCCTCCAATGGGGGTTGTTGTACCTCGCGCATCACATTTGCATACAACGAGACCGGCACTGATTCTAATGGATAACTTTTGAACGCCTCTTCAATCGGGTCAGCGGTAGACTCGGATTTATTTTTTATCTCGTCCATTCGATTTCCTCCATCCTAATCATTTCCTGCCTTAATTGTGCGTGAGCGCGGAAGAGACCCGTTTTCACGGTGCCCATGGGCATTTGCATCACCTCAGAAATATCTTCATAAGAGAGTTCCTGCTGATAGCGGAGTTGAATAAGCATCTTTTGGGTGGCAGGCAGCTTACTAATCTTCTGGTGCAGGCTTTCGCGCAAGTGCATCTTGTCATGCTCAGTATCCGGATTAATACCTTCATCCCGGGAAATCAATTCTTCGTTTTCTTCCATCGAAAGGAATTCCTGTTCTTTTTTCAACCTGGGATGGCGGTTATAACATAAATTGACCACAATGCGGTAAAGCCAGGTGCTGAATTTAGCGTCTGCCCGAAAGCGGGGAAGCGCCTGCCATGCCCGGATGAACGCGTCTTGAGCCAGGTCTTCAGCTTCGCGTGGATCATTAACAGCCCGCAGCGCAAGATTGTACACGAAAGATTGGTGCATAAGCACCAATTCGCCAAACGCCCGGCTGTCTCCCGCTTTTGCCCGTTCAATGAATGCTTTCTCCCCGTATGGCACCATACTCTCCTGTCAATTAGACAGATTTTTTGCTCCTTTGTTTCAAAATTTAGCAGAGGAAAAGTTGCTGAAACAAATTACATCATTCCCTGTCTAAAGAATATAACAACAAAAAGGAGAGTTTTGTATTATGAAATCGAAATGGCTGATTGCTGTACCAATTTTACTGTTAATCCTCGCGCTCTGCGTGTTGATTGTACTGGCGGGGGTGTTCGCCTTTAATAGATTCAACTTCTCTTCGATTCCCGGCTTGGGGGCGAATTTTAGAGCCGAGGAAACTGTAACTGAATCCTTCGCAGTGACTTCCCCTGCAGTTCTGGATATTGAGAATTCCTTCGGTTGGATCCATATCAACACCGGGGATGTTGACGAGATTACCATGGAAGCCAGAAAAATTGTTTACAGCTTCTCAAAAGCAGATGCTGAAGCTGAACTGCAAAACCTGGAAATTATCACTAACCTGGCAGATAATAAACTGACAATCGATGTGCCCATGGATGACCTCCCCAGCCGGGCGGGTTTTGTGAAAAGGCTTGAAGTCGAATTTACCATTACCGTACCTGCTGAAACAAGCGTGATTGTGAATTCTGATTTTGGAGAAGTTTCAGTGGCGGGCACAACTGGCTCGGCAGATATCACCACTGGATTTGGGGGTATCGAGGTTCAAAATCTGACCGGCAGCCTGACGATCTCGAATCAGAACGGTTCGACCACCCTTTCAGGTATTCGTGCTGGTGCCGATAAGATACAGGTCATTTCATCCTTCGGTGAGATTAATGTAAATGGTGCTGAAGCAGGATCGATATATCTCAAATCGAACAATGGGGGCATCAGCCTTGAAGATGGCTATACTTCAGGTGCCATCACCCTGGATAGTGGTTTTGGTGATGTCAGGTATTCTGTAGGCCGTGCAGAAACGGTGAGCATCAACTCTGACAATGGCGAGGTAATGCTTAAAGATGTAACTGTAAATGCTGAAGTAACAGCCACCAGCAATTTCGGAGATGTAACAGTTTTCGATGTTTCAGCCAAACGCTACACCATCCAGTCGCAAAACGGCGAGTTGATTTTGGATGGTGCTGCAGGTGCCATCAAGGCTAAATCGGGATTTGGTTCCATTACTCTTCATCGCGCGCAAGATGTTACCTTGGATCTGCGATCAGATAATGGCAGTATCAAATTCGATGGGAGCCTGGGCAGCGGACCGCACGTTGTCAGCTCAAATTTTGGTTCGATTGAAATGATACTGCCCGCGAACAGTAATCTGAATATTGATATGGATACTGATTTCGGAGACATTGATACCGATTTTGAAATCCTCACTTCGGGCAAGCAAAGTGAGAAAGAGATCACCGGTAAAATAGGCAGTGGCGGGGACCTGTTGGAAGTTCATACGAACAACGGCAGCATCAGTCTGTTTCAATCAAAGTAAAAGGAGGATGGAAATGGAATTTGTCATTTGCTTGGGTACAATATCTTTTTTCCTGCTGTTGTTCGGGTTTCTGGTTATCTGGCGTTATTTCAGTTACCTCGAGACAAAAACCCTGGCAGAAAAAGGGCTGGTTAAGCCCCAGCGGGAAACACCTGTAGCAAAAAACCAGCCCATGCTGGTTTGGGGAATCATCATCAGCGGTATTGGTGTGGCGCTCTCGCTCGGTCTTCTGCCTGTCGGGCGTACTGGCACCGGATCCATGTATCCTTTTGGTCTGGGTCCGTGGATGCTCTTCGGGTACATTCCGCTTTTCTTTGGACTATCGCTGGTTCTGGCATCTGTTTTTTTGCGGAATGGGAAATCTGAATCTGAATCAGATGAACTCCCACAGGATTCTAACAGAGAGGAATAAGATTCTTTTCCATATTACAGTAAAGGGCAGCCCGGGCTGCCCTTTTTATATACATTTTCGATTATCTTATATCACCTTATCCAGTTTTCCGGCGAGTTGTCGCAAGTATTCGAGCTGTCCGATGTGATAGCTGTAATGGAAGTGAAGGAAAAACACCACCCACCCGCGTGGAGATTGTTTTGCCCCAAAGGGGACACTCACCTCAAAATCTTCTTCCTTCATTTGACCCAGTCTCGCTTTGATCCCGTCATGAACCTGATCGAGTCTCTCTAATAATTCCACCAGGGTAAACAATCCGGGTTCTGCTGTTCTAATCGGTTCTGATTCGCGGGTATACCTCTCTAGCACGGTTTTAGAAATAGGTGATTCCACTCCCAAAGATTCCAAAAAGGTTACCTGGCTGTCAAGCAAATGCCCCAGCACCCAGTGCATACAGTTCCCGCCTGGAGCCGGTTGGATGAAGGTATCGGCATCGGTCAAGCCTTTTGTTTGCTGATGAATCAATTCATGCTCAATCATGAGCATGCGCTTCAGATCTGTAATGGATATCATGATTCCTCTGTGTGATGCTTTTCCATGATGCAGGCTGTATCCGCAATGATGCTTTCAGCCCAGTGGATGACATCTTCAACGTACTGTTTAGCCGAATCCAACCGGATTCCGGCGATAGTACAGCTCCAATGGATGCTGCCGAAATCAGCAAGCTTCTCTCCACGGGTTATGTGAAATTCACGCTTACCTGAATCCAAGTCCGCGCCGTATTGTTTGCGGATTTGCGCCGTGGTAATCTCAGCATAGAGATATTTCTCAATCAGATTGCGCATCTCCAGCCAGACACCACGGCTGTACTCATTATGCTGCAGCATATAACATCCAACCAGTAAAAAGTGAACGGCGCCATACGCCTGCGGATATTCATACTCCAGTGCCAGACATTCTTCAAATTTCTCGCGGCAGGTACCCCCGCTGTCGTTGTCTGCCCCGCAGATATTACAACGGTTATTTTGCTGTTGCATTGTCATATCACCCTGGCTCTCAGGTAGCGAGTTTCCCATTAAATACCTTGCGGTTGACCAGCAGGAATATGAGGGTAAATACAGGAGGAATCAGCGCGATAAGATCGGCGGCTCCGACCTGATCCAGGAAGGTCAACGCTATTGATGCACCCAATAATAGAGCGGATGATATGAAATAAATCTTTTGCTGCTCTCCAAGTTTAATTCCCAGAAAGGTGAGGATTCCGCCATAGATCAGCATCCCGATTCCGGTTGCGATGGCAAAGGACCGGATCGCGGTAGGCATGCTGCCAATTCGAGGTAAATACGCCACCGCCACCAGCAGCCAGATCGCCGCGTTTAGCAGCATTAATCCCTGCCCAATTCGTAAAACAGTTTTAACTTTATTCATTAGGAATTACCTCCAGCGCGGATACTCAGAAGCCTGTCTTTATTCTCATATGGTAATATGAACCGTTGATAGTCCTCCTCGGGGATGACAATACCCAGCTCTTTTTGTATTGCACTTCTGTCCACAATTCTGGATTCGAGTTTACCGCAGATAAACTCCCCACACTCTGCGCAAGTGGAATATTTCTTTTCACTCACGCAGGGTCTCACCGGGCAGTCGCTATCGAGCGGAATGAACTCCAAATTCAAACAACCTTCACAGTGAATATGTTCTGGTTGCACCCGAAAACCAAAATACTTGAACCAGCCATCACTGAGAATCTGGGCACTGCCAGGATTTTTCAGCAGGTTTGGTTTATATGCCATACAAAGATCACAACGAAATCCACAGCGTGAAATTATTTCTTTCATTAATATCACCTTTCTGATCAGAGTAATGCTTGGTTTTGATCCAACAAGCGTAAAACCCGCAGGGTGACCCATTTATTTGGCTGCTTTTTCGGTCCATAATCCACCCAGGTTTTTCCCGCGAGGTCATATTCCATTTTCCAGCGAGCATTCTCAGCTTGTTTCTTAAGGATGAGATCAATCAAGTTCTTCAATCTTGGATCGTTTCCACATCCCAATGCGGAGAGCGCTTCGCCAATTTGTAAAACATCGGTAACGTAAAACACCGGGAAACCCAATTTCCACCAGCTCTGGCTGGGTTTGCCCGTCTCACCGGAAGGATAATCCGCTGTCGCCGGGTCGACACCCAATAGAAAATCTTTACCCGTTTTAATTGCCTTTATCTTTGTTGGCGTTATCCACTCATCCGGGCAGACGCTTAAGCCAAGCATCACCTTAACGGCTCCCCAGGCGCAGGGTAATTTGTAATTTGCGCCACAGGCAAAATTCGGTCCACATTTACCGGCATAGTATCGGATTTCGGCTTTTTTATCTTCAAGAACCGCAATACCCTCGCCGGTTACACTGCGCGCCATCCAATCGAACGCTCTTTCGAGACGGCTATCTCTGCATCCCAATGTGATCAGCGCCCAACATACATTCCCCTGCAGACAATCGATGGTGCCTGATGGCGCCCCCGACATGGAAAACTGACCGTATCGGGTAAGCGAGTTATTAATCAGATAGTTACACGCCAAAGCAAGTCGCTTATCCTCTTCCATTCTGGCGCCAAGTTGGGCTAGTGTAATAACAGACCAAACCGATGACCGATACTTATTCTTGTATCCGGGACCTGGTTCCACCCAGTAACTTTCTGGCTGCATGGAATCAAGGATGGTGGCAATCGGACCTGCGGTGTGCGCGGCTTTACGAGCGGCGATCAATTCCTGATCAGCTTCATTAAGATGTTTGATGTCCCGCAGAGCTAGGTACCTAACTCCAGGATCTTTCTTTTCAAGCAGCCACTCGATCGTATTTTCAAATCTGTTCATAGCATCCCACCCGCTGTCAGCATAACGCGCAATCTATATACTACTTCATGCGTAGTATTTGTCAAACTTACCGCCTTCCAGAATTCTGGAAGGCGGTAAGTTTCTATTTTATTTATCCTTACTCTTCATCATCATCTTTTCCGTCATCCTCCCGATCTACCAAAAGCACTCCCCCTCCAGGAAGTTTTCTGCAACGTACGATGGCATCATATACCATTTTCTCAACCTCCGTTAGTTCCGGATCAGGACCACGTCGTTCAAGCAAAACGCGCATCGCGGTTGGGAAACCGCCCATGGGAATTACATCCGGTATCCGCCCGGTCTGTTTAACAGACTCCACTATGTTCTTTCTTGTGGCATACAACATAGCAGTAATTTTCAATTCCCTGTTTGTATATTTTTCAAATTTCATGGCCTATTCCTCCCTGAATAAAAAATACCCTGAAAGCGCTGTCGCTTCAGGGTTGCGATAGTATGTCCATTCTTGCTGGACAATTTGGATTATATCAGATTTTTAATAGATGCCATCCTCAAAACAATTTAGGCTGGATCAAATCCCATTTGTTGCCATAGATATCTTCAAAAACCACAACCGTCCCATACACCTCAGAGCGGGGCTCCTCAAGAAAATTCACCCCTGCTTCCTTCATGTGCTGATAATCGGCAGAGAAATCATCGGTTTGCAGAAAAAGAAAAACCCGACCACCGGTTTGGTTGCCGATGTGAGCTTTCTGTTCAGCGTTGACGGCTTCAGCGAGCAGCAATTCCGTACCCACGTTGCCGGATGGCGCCACCCTCACCCAACGCTTGCCTTCACCCAGGGGAGTGTCCTCCACCAGGGTGAACCTCAAGCAGCGCGTAAAGTAATCAATCGCTTCATCGTAATTACTCACAAGGTAAGCAATTTGGGCGATCTTCATTTTAAACATCACCTTCCCCGTATTTAAGACAGTAACCTTAGCTATAGTATTTATCTGAATAGCAACAATTAAACATTATCCGTCACCCGAATCAGAAGAGCAGTAATAATCGCGGTTATTGCACGCGAGTCAATTGAATGGCGATGGCGCCATCCCCGGTGCGCAGTTCGAGCTGATCCCCTTCCAGGCGGAAAGTGGCTGCCGATGATAAGGCTTGCAGAAATGCACTCTCCTGCTCCATCACACCTGCCGGTTCCAGACACATCATCTTGGTGGATGCTGCCTGCCCGATACTGATTGATTTCTCATCCAGTGAGTAATCGGCGGTGAACCGGTTGCAGCCAGCGTTTCCACTCACCTTGCCGTCATTTCCGAAGGTCACAGATATCTGTGTTCCTTGAACAAGGCTCACAACAGCCTGTTTCCCATTGTTATAGCCGGTCACGATCCAATTGGTATCTGCCAGAGTCAGGTCTTGCTTAATAAACACAGCCAATGGCTCATTCTGATTATTCAGTAAACTCAAGCGATTATCTACAATCTCAAAATTGCTGGCTTCAATGATTGCCCGGGTAAATTGCTGAGCCTGAGACATTATCTCTTCTGGGCAGGCCATGAGAGTGCTTACCACATTCTGATCAATAGAAATTTGGTTTTTGTTGATTGTGTATGTCGAACCGTAACGATTGCAGCCATCCGTCCCTGCGACCTTTTCTCCATCAAAGGAAATGGTTACAGCCACATCCGGCAAGGCTGCCAATCCATTCAAACCAACCAACACCCAGGTGGTTCCCTGCAGTGGATTATTGGTTTTGCAGCCGGTCAGGCTGAAGGCGCTCGTCACAACCAAAAGGATTATCGCACCAATTTTTATTCTTTTCATATTCTCTCCTGCCTTTCTTTCTTCAACCTTTATAACGAACTAGTACGTGATCCGGTTCCAGACCAGGATCGCAAAAAGGAGAAACATAACTGCCGCACATGATTTCAGCCAAAGATCTTTCTGAAGCGTTCACATACCAATGGCATGTCTTCGGAAAAAGCCAAACCAATTTTATCCAATGCCCGGGTGAAAAACCGTTTATGTACTGCCTGCCAATAGCGCAGGGTGCGGTCCCCTTCACCTTCATCATGGGCAAATTGGGAATCTACCTGATTATATGCGCGGATGGTAACTTCTGTCGTTTCGACAATACACAGAGGCTCACCCTGTCCGTTTAAAACAATGGTCAAATGCCCCGGGTTCGGCCATTTTTCTCCTTCATGTTCCCACTCCCAGACGGATGAACATGTTGCTGTTTTTGTTCCTGCCTTTATCAACTCACCCAATTCCGTAGCCATCTCAGGAGAATCACCCCATCCCTCCGCGTTAAATGGTCGGGACCTGTATGGAGAATCTTCAGGCAATGTGCTCAAGAATTCTTGCCAGTAGCGATTAATTTTTTCTTCCATTCCATTATCTCCATCTTTTAAGGTGTTGATAACAATAATAAAGCAATTTCTATTCCAAATTACATCTTTTCAAGAAAATCTGCCATTAGATAACTTTATCTAATTGAAAGCTATAATATGAATAATCCCAAATCAGGAGATCACATGAAACAGGTACAGGTCAGCCAGATGGTAAGAATCCTCAGTATGGTTCTGGTAGCCGGCGGTTTGATATTTCTGGGGATCAGTATTTTCACCGATGTCGGCATGAAGATCGCCCTGCCGCTGGTCTTCCTCGTCTTTGGATTGGTATTCATCTTCCTGCCGGGCATTTTTATATCAGAATATGCCTGGTCACCCTGGTTATACATTCCGGCCGGGTTACTTTTATCGCTGGGAGTAATTTTCCTGCTGAATGTGATCACCAACGACTGGAACGCCTGGGCTTATGCCTGGTTACTCCTGTTTCCGGGTGCCGGGTTTGGGGTTCTTCTGGCCAACCGCCATCTGAAATTTCCAAAAGGGGTGCAGTTGGGTGCGCAAGTTTCGATCCTTCTTGGTTCTGCGCTTTTTGCTTTCTTTGGTGTGATCGCCGGTGGATTGTTCATTCAAATCATGGCTCCGATATTGCTGGTTGTATTAGGTCTTTCTCTGCGCTGGTCAAAAATGGAGAAGCTGATCACCGAGCGAATCATCCAGCCGTCCTCCACCTCCAATGCCGTCGTAACCACGGGTGTGTTTCCAGGCTTGGCAGAAACACTCAGCCAGCGTGAAATCGAAGTGCTCCATTTAATAGATTCTGGTTTAACCAACGCACAAATAGCTGATAGATTAACCCTGGCTCAGAGCACCGTAAAAACCCACATCAACAACATCTATACCAAAATGAATGTTCAGAGCAGGGTTCAGGCCGTCAATCGTGCTTATGAGCTGGGAATATTAACCAAATGATTTAGTAGTCGATTTGGTTGTTCTCATGGGGGGGTGGAGAGGCGAATCCACCCCCCCTTTCCATCTAAATATCGATGACTGTCCATCCACTCAGGGTATATAACCTGAACATCAAACCCAATTGGTTTGAAACAAAAACCATGAACGGACATCGAATGAAAGAAAATCTGAAAAACAAAACAATAGTAGTAACTGGTGCCACAGCAGGGATCGGTCTTGCCGTAGCGGAAGAACTCTTATCAAGGAATGCGAACGTCATTGGGGTTGGCCGCTCACCTGAAAAATGCCGTGCGTGTGAAACCAGGCTTCGGACTCAATACGCAGACAGCCTGGTTAGATATTTGGTCGCGGACCTTTCGCTCCAGAAAAATATCCATATTCTTTCAGAGCAGATCACAGCTTTATTGCTTGAGGAAAACTTAAACCATCTGGATGGATTGATCAATAATGCCGGTACTTTTGTATTCTGGTTCACCCAAACAGCTGAAGGTATCGAAGTCCAGTGGGCTGTAAATCACCTCGCGCCCTTTCTGTTGACACAAAAATTACTCCCTTTGCTCAAGAATGCCCCCGAAGCGAGGGTAATCACGGTCAGTAGTCAGAATCATTCCTGGACACATATGCACTGGAAGGATGTTCAACTTCACCGGACTTACAACGGTTTAACCGCGTACAGTCAATCCAAACTGGCAAATGTGTTATTCACCCTGGGATTAAACCAGAATCTTGAGGCTAATTCATCCATCCGGGCGTACGTGGTTGACCCGGGTCTGGTCAATACTGATATAGCCTTTAAGGGCACTCCGCTGCTGGTGCGCTGGATCTGGAGTATCAGAAAAAAGAGCGCGGTTTCACCTGCGCAATCCGCTGCGGGGATTCTCTCAATCTTCGATCAGCCGATCCAGGCGTTTCCTGATTTCATTTATTGGAAGGATGGTAAACCCCGAAAACCTGCCAGGCGGGCAGCCAATCCGATTGATGCACAACACCTGTGGGAAATATCTGAGAATATGTGCGGTATGCAATCCGCTGAGGTGGATCATGTTTAATAAACTGCCATCTCTTTCTACCGTGGAAAATCCGGTCAGCCTGGCATTGATTACCGGAGCAACCGGAGGTCTTGGAAAAGCTTTTGCACTAGAATGTGCGATGCGCGGATGGGACCTTTACCTGACCGATGTTAATGAAGAAGCTCTCGAAACACTATCCAACAGTCTTTGCCGTATATACCACGTCCGGGTGTATTACCAGGCTAGCAATCTGGCTGATCCAGCTTCCAGGGAGATCTTCTTTAAAGAACTCGAGAACTACTCCGGTCTGTTTACCTGTTTGATCAATGTTGCCGGTCTGGACTATGAAGGTATCTTTACCCAACAATCCCGTGAGCATCTATCCACCATCGTTCGCCTGAATGTGGAAAATACACTCAACCTCACCCACCGCATGCTTCAACTGCGTGACCCGATATTGCCCTTCAGAATTATTAATGTTGCAAGCCTGGCTGCTTTTTATCCCATGCCGGTGAAAGCGACCTACGCCGCATCCAAACGTTTTCTGCTGGATTTCTCTCTGGCGTTACGGGAAGAATTACGCTCATCCGGTGCGAGCGTCACTGTCTTATGCCCGGCAGGAATGCCCACCACCCAGTTGAACATGGATGCCATCGAAGCACAAGGTTGGATGGGCTACATCACAACCCGGGATGCAGGGAAAGTAGCTGCCACCGCTATCGATGCTGCGCTTGCTGGAAAACCCGTCGTTATTCCCGGAACCATCAACAAAGTTCTGCGTATAGCTGGCTCATTTTTTCCCACCACCTGGATTGCCGCCCTGGTGGGAATTCGCTGGCGTGCCGCTCAAGAAAAACGAATGAAGCCTTCGGTTAGTTGAGATATTGAATACCGGACCCCATATATTATTCAGAGGTCCGGTATTTGTTTAATTCTTAAATCTGAGGAAATCTAATATTCACTTAGCCTGAAGTTGAGCCTGCTTTTCTCTACCTGCTTCCTCCAGATCAGCAAATAAACTGGCTGCTTCGTCATCTTTCAGGTGAAGATCCAGTAAGGGAAGGTAGATCTCTTCCTCTTTTACAAAATGCATTTTAACCAACGTGTACAGCCCGTATAGCACCCGACGGAGTGAGTTGGATGCTTCTTTGGAGAGGACCGGGCTGAGAATCTGTGAACGTTGCATCACAAGCTGCTGGGTCAGGCTGGCTATCTCTTTGTGGTCGTGAATCATGGTGTCGGTTGCGAGTGGACTCCCCATGACTTTTTGGATGACAGGATACAGGACCTTTTCTTCAGCTTCAGCGTGCGGCAGGAGCATACTTGTCAAAAACTCGTATGCCTCATCCATTTTTTGCTGTACTTCATAACTGAGCATGCCTTCAGTGAGTGCGTCGCCTGCTCTTCGAAGACTTTCAATATGGATCAAGAGTTTGGCGTGTTCATCGCGCAAGGGTTGGGTTTTCTTATTTAACATCTTATTTCCTTTCAAAATTACCCGGAGATTGGAACCGATTTTTTGCAGGATGGAATCATGATGTTTTACGACCGGGTCAGGTCGATTGATGATTTTTTGTAAGGGGTATTGGAATTAAATAATACTGCGCAAAATGAATTGATATCGGTATTTGTCTAATCTGTAGCCAGTAAGTTATTGAAAATCAAGGATCCCATCACTTTCCTGGTAGACCTTTCCACAGTGTGAGCAGGCAAAGCCATCTGTCAACCGGATCAGCTTATTCCCACAATTGGGACATTGGAACAGGTCCATGAGCGGCGTAGGATTCAGATTGACTCTATCTCCGAGTTTTACTGCATCGCAGAAAATCCAGGGGGCGAGCGCAGATCTTCCAAAGAATGGAGCCAATCCCACCCCGAGTGGAAAACCTTCCCCAAGCTTGCCGAGCTTGCCGGCAATCTTATCCAAAACACCTGCTCCTCGAATGTCATGAATCTGAAATCCGGCTTTGTTCAGCTCTTCATGAATATAATCCGGATGGTGCATAAAAAATCTCTCCCAGACGGTGGAAGGTTCACGTTTGAAAGGGTGATATGGATTTCTCGCTAACAGCCAGCGAAAAACCCGTTCCAGGTTTTTTTTATTGCAATATGTGAATATTAAATGACCCCCGGGGATCAAAAGCCGGGATAATTCCCGGAATATCGCGGCAGGATCAGGCAGATGATGCAATACCCGAATCAGAAGGATCCGATCAAAGGTGGCATCTTGCAGAGGTATACGGCTGATATCACTGGATACATATGTTGCCCGATGGAAAGTATTTTCTTTTGCCTGCTTCAATAACGAATGGGAGCTATCCAGCAAGACCATCTCATCAACTCCCTGCTGGTAACAGGGAAAGAGCCTTCCATAACCGCAGCCCGCATCCATAAGCCGCGCTGCAGGCAAACCAACCATCCGAGTTATCAGAATTCTCTCCAGTTCATCCAGTTTTTGCTGCTGCAAACCAGCCCAGAACTTCTGGTAATCCACATCTTCATACAACTGGTGCTCAGGTGTTTGATCTGTGATCTTGAAATCAATCATCGCTACTCCGCTTCACAGGATTACCCTTCTTAATGTCGATTGTTTTTGCGTTGTTTTCTTAAAGCAGAGGATCGGCTCAGATGCCCAGCGGGGGGACAATTTATAAAGCAGCGTCATTCCCCACCGATAAAGAAATGCCTTCAGGGGAGAGTTCTGTACCATTTTCTGGTAAATATCGCTGGATCTGGGCGTCAAGAGATAGACAGCTTCTGCGACAAAACCAAATTGCGATACATACTCCAATAGACTGCGATAAGTGAAATACCTCACATGCCCATAAAACTCGTAACGGGTGTGCGGATCCAGCGGGTCATGGAACGTCTTACCGCTCCATAATGCGGGTAAGAGATACATCAGCCCCATGTAATTTGGTGCGGAAACATAGAAATAGCCATCCTCTTTAAGGATTCTATTAACCTCCTCGACAAATCCATCCACCTCCAGGATATGTTCAATAGTTGATGTGGCGATGACCGCGTCAAAAGATCTACTCTCAATCGGGAAGCCAGCCTTATCCTGATCCAGAGTAAAACGCATCGCAGGAAACCCTGCAGCTTTCAGGTTCTTCAGGCAGGTTGGAGAGAGGTCATTGCAGAAAACCTTTCCGTTATATTTTTCCTGGATGGGCATAACGGTGTACCCCATTCCGGCTGCAACATCCAGAATCTTGTGATGCCCTCTGTTTTCAAAAATCGCTGGAAATGCCCGGTGTCGTTCACGCAGCAAAGGTTTTTCATCAACTGGATTATTCGTTAACCGTTCTTCTTCAAGTTGGATGGCGCTGTTTGGCATATGCTTCCTCAATTGATGTTTCTTTTACCTGAAATTCCATCCCAAACCAGGTCTTTCACCCGTGTGTAGAATGGATGGAAATCCCGATAATCCAGAATGGCGAAAATGTGACTTTTTATGTACGGCTGTGAAAAATGCGTCCATGAGATTTCTTTTTTTATTACTCTGCGTAGATGATATGCCCAATCCCGGGTCAGATCGATCCAGTACACACCCATTTTGTAATCCATTTGTCCAGGAATTTCTCCCAGCATTAGATGGCGGTATTGGAGCAGTGGAAAATTTAAACCACAACCTGTGGCTAATAAACCGGAAAGGTTATGGCGCGCATTTACTTCCATCAGCTTATAGGTCCCATCCTTCTCATCTTGCTTAAACTCTGTACAGGCAAATCCGCTGTAACCTGCTGACCGCATCAGCTTTCTGCCATATTCCATCACATCCGGCTCATGTGAACTCATCACCACACATGGAGAGCCCATTTGGGGCGGTGCATTTCGCACCTTTCGGGCAGTAAATTCCACCAGCGGTTCACCATTCATGAAATAAGCGTTGTAGTTGACTCCGTCTTCATCCTTACCGGGAATAAACTCCTGCAGCATCACTTCCAGATGGTTGGAGGATGCACCCCGGTAGGCATCCATCAGCTCATCCTTGTTCTGGCAGAACACCATCTTCTTGTGAAAAATGTCGAAATACTTGTGACTCTGACAGGGTTTAATCAGACAAGGAAAAGACACATCCTCTGCAAAGTGAACTACTTCAGATTCGTTCTTTGGGACACGTGTAGCAGGAGCAGGAACACCCGCGCGGGTTGCCAGTCCGGCGGTCTCCTTTTTATCCAGAAACAGTTTTGTGGTTTGCCATGATTCGCAGGCAACAATGAAATATCTATCCAGCTTATCCTTGTGCTGAGATATTACGGACAATGAAGCATCTGAGGCAGGGATTAAAAGCGCCCTGGGATACCTGTCTGCCAGACTGCATAGGATATTTATAAAACCTTCAGGGTCTTTTTCAGGGTGGGGAGCATCGACCAGCCTGGAAATATATCGCGATACACGCCCCATATCCTTACGATCATAGCTGACAACCACCCGTTCAATATTCAATCCACCGAAAGCACGCAGGATTGCTAATCCCACTGTGTGCGCTCCAACAATAATTACTGGTGATGATGTTATCATCCACTCCCCCATCATGAGGTACTTATATGATTCAACAATATAACAAATCGTGTAAGAATACCTTACACGATGGATGCAGTCATTTAATTGATAGGTAGCGATGAAAAAGTGACTGGGCGATGAACAGGTGGGTAATTGATTCACAGTATACATATCAGATCTCTTGATAGTCAAGCAGAATTATCATCTCTTGACAACTTTAAATAAACACTGTATATTATTATTTAATTATACAGTGTTTATTTAAAGAAGATTGCCATGCCCAGACCAAAACTTATTGACCAGATAGACCTTCAAACTGAAATAAAAAATGCTGCCTGGCGGCAGATTGCAGAATTTGGCGCACCAGCACTTACCCTGCGTGGAATTGCACGCAACTTGCATATCACCGCGCCCGCAATATACAACTACTACCCAAGCCGCGATGAACTTGTGACTGCGCTCATCATTGATGCCTACAACTCCATGGCTGATTCGCAACTTGCCGCGATCGAAAACATACAGCCAGAAGATCATGGCGCCCGGCTGTTATCGCTCGGCAGTGCATATCGGGAATGGGCAATCACACATCCGCAAAGGTACCAGCTGATCTTTGGTACACCCATCCCCGGATACCATGCTCCGCTCGAAGCCACCATGCCGGCGGCATCACGCAGCCTGGAACCGCTAATCATGTGCCTGGCGGCAGCATGGCGGGACGGAGAATTGCGTCACCATGCTTCATCACAAATCTCCCCGGCATTACAGCAGCAACTATTCGAATGGAGACAATATACCTCCGTGCCGCATGAACAAATATTGCTCTCGGTGATGATCATCTGGAGCCGTGTACATGGTCTGGTCTCTCTCGAGATTGGCAATCAATACCCGGTGTTTGTCACAGACCTGAAGTCAGTCTATCAAATGGAACTGGAACAGCTGTTGAAGGATGTCCTTTCCACAAAATAATATAAGGAAATTTTTGGAGCAAGAATGTCTGATTTACAAGTAATTTTCGGTACGGGACCGCTGGCAAAATCTGTGATGCGGGCTTTACTCAAACGGAATAAACCAATCCGGATGATCAACCGTTCAGGAAAGCGATCAAACGATATCCCCGATGGTGTAGAAATACTTGGCGGGGACGCGTACGATTTCGAATTTACTAAAAAAGCTGCCAGGAATGCTGAGGTGGTTTTCCAGTGCGCGCAGCCTGCCTACCATCAATGGGTCGAGAAATTTCCTCATTTGCAGGCAGCCATTCTTGAAGGCGCAGCAAGCAACAGTGCGAAACTGATTGTTGGCGAGAACCTGTACATGTATGGAGACGTGAACGGCGCGATCCAACACGAAGAGCTGCCTTATGCTGCCACAACCCGGAAAGGGAAAGTGCGGGGAGAAATGTCCAGAAAGTTGATGCAAGCCCACCTGGACGGAAAGGTGAAGGTTGCCATCGGGCGTGGCAGCGATTTCTACGGACCGGGTGTGTTAAGCTCAACACTCGGCGAACGAACGATCGTCCCTTTGTTAAAAGGAAAACCCGGGG
>CAZRKL010000050.1:0-15951 GCA_964600595.1 uncultured Leptolinea sp. | reverse complement strand
CGAGCATGCCATTGTTAAAGAGCGGGTAATGCAGGCATTTAAAATGGCATCATAATTCAGGTATGAATGGTTCCCCAAGGTCAACGGGGAGTTCGGATTGCTCGCATCAGTTTTTTCCATTCAAAAATACCCGCACCATCGTAGGTGTAGGTTCGGAACCTATCTTAGTATTTCCCAATCAAGCTTGAGTAGAGGTGGTTTTCAAGACCACCTCTACCTCATACTCAGTCACCAAAGATTGTTTATATACTTACAAATGAACCTTTCTCATGGTTCTAAAGTCTCCTCAGTGGGTTCTTCAGTTGGCACCTCTGTTGGTTCTGGTGTATTCGTAGGCGTAAATGTTGGTTCTGGAGTATTCGTTGGTGTATTGGTTGGGGTGCTCGTTGGTGTATTGGTTGGGGTGCTCGTAGGTGTGTAGGTAGGGGTGGGCGTCGGTGTTTTGGTTGGAAGTGGCGTTGGCGTTGGCGGAATATACCATGTTGTTGTGCCATGACAGTTCGAGCATTGACCACGTGGGTGCCCAACCGGACGCAAATGACAAGAAGTGCATTGGGTAAAGCCTGTATGATCAAATGAAATATGCGACCAGGAATCGGTAAAGTGACAGTTAGAACATTCCCCACTCCAATGCCCACCCGGTTTGGCATGACAGGTGCTGCAAGAGTAATTCAATGAGTGATTGTAACTCACGGAATACCAACTGTTCGTATTTTTATGGCAGGCATTACAGGTGCCTGGATAATGGCCGGATGGGGTTATGTGACAGGAGCTACAATCTGTTACGGCATAATGGTTGTAATTGATTTCCTGCCAGTTACTTGTATTGTGACAATTCTGGCATAACCCCGGATAATGATTGGCAGGGGCATTATGACAACTTGTACAAAGAGTCAATGTTGAATGATTAATGTTGATTAATGACCAGGATTTGGAGACATGACAGGCGCTGCATTGCGCCGGGTAATGACCAACCGGGCTGACATGACAGGTGCTGCAAGTACTCAAGGTATGATTGAATGTAGTCGGTGACCATCTTTTCGGTGAATGGCAGGAAACACATTGCCCTACATATTGACCTGCCCTGTGGTTCGTTGGCTGTTCATGACACGATTTACAATCGGCTTTGGTGGTGTGATCCAGCGCCAGCGTTTTCCAATTTCCGGTAATATGGCATGTGGTGCAGTTACTTTTATAATGATCTTTTTCCGGCCGATCATTTTCATGACAGGTTAAGCAATTCGGCAATTTATCATGCTGGATATCCACCGGCAACCATTCTTCCAAATCCTTATGACAGGTGAAACAGGAGAAATCTTCATAATAGGATGGGTGTTTTTCGTACTGGTGGCAGGTTTCACAGGTTCGTTCACGGGTACATTCGTGTACGCTGCTGTTCATCTCTTCAATAGCACCCAGGCTGCCATGACAACTTTCACAGGTTCCCATCTGGTGATCATAACCATATTCCGCCCAATCCTCCGTATCCGTGTGACACACAATGCAGTCACCCGGATAATGTGGGTCCACAGTTGTTTTAACTTTGTTGGCTGCCAGACCAATAAAATTGATACTCCCCATGGTAATTACCTCGTCCGGTTTTGGATAATCATCAAAATGGCAGGATATACAATCATAAACACCACGATGGTCATATTCAACCGGCTCCCAGGAAACTGCATCATGACAATCGGAACATTCACCTTTGAAATGGATGGGATAAACCCGATCACTGCGCTTAACCTCATAATCATCGCTTACGGTCAACAAAGCCATCGTTTTATCATAGGCATGGCAACTGAGACAATTGGTTGGTGTATCCACATAGGCACCATTAGCATGACACTGCTCACATTCCAGGTTTTCATGCCCGTCTGTAAGCGTGAAATCGATATGGTCAACATCCTTACTGAGAAATGGAATTGACTTGGGTGTAATGATGGATGGTAATGTCTGCTCCACTGCCAATTTTTGAATTTCCAGCGGTGTTGTGGCAAGTTGTAGAATTGCCACTTTTTCATGCAAAGCTGTCAGATGCTCGTGTTGAATTTTTTCTTCAATAGAACCCAAAACAAGATCCACTCGCAAGAGTAAAGTTTGCACCTCCTCATAAAAAACCGGAGCTTCTGTTTCACTGACAGATTGAAGGCTTACAATTGCCTGGGTCAAAACATGATCAAATGCTGCTACTGCTGGTTGTACTTTTTCGGGCTTATTAACCATCGCCAGATCAGCCAGACGCCGTTCGACCAGATCAAAACTCATTTCAACCCTTTTCTCTGGATCTTTTGCCAATTTAACCCGGCTGCTTTCTGCTGTGCTTTGCAAAGCAAACAAAGGATCTCCCGGGTGAAAAGGATACGTTTCCGCCAAAAAAAACAATCCAGCTAACACCAAAAACATGATGGCGTTGAGTGCCAATAGTATTTTTATTCCTTTTTTCATACGTACCCATCCTTTCTGAACAGATTGTTCAAATTAGTCCCTGATTATGGGTTGGTTTGATTCGGACCCTGGTTCTGTCCCTGAACCGGTCGTTCTGTTGGTCTTTGAATCATGATGGGAGAAATCCGTGTAGGCTGAGAACCCTCCGACCCCTTACCAAATTTTCCGGCATTCTCCGTTTGCTGTCCCGGCATTGTTGCACTACCGCGTCCGGTAGGGTGACAGGAGATGCAATTCTGTATCTCAACGACCTCTACCTGGAGATGAACACTGACCATATCCACATCTTCATGGCAGGTGCCACAGGGGTATTCGGTGTAGTTACCACCATGGCAGGTTTCACAAGTGGTAATTTCTTCATCACCATGTTGTAGTTCAAATTTATGTTGGGTCAACACCGCAGGATTCCAGGCATCAACGGTGTGACAGTATTCACAGTTCGTCCCAAACACACCGGCATGTAATTCCGGTTCTTCATGGCAATCTGTACAACTGGTGCCGATGCCAGCATATTCTTTTTCAGTGTGACAATCCGCACAAGCGATTTCTGAATGCCCGGCTTGCAAAGAGAAATAGGGTTCGTGGTCAAAACCTGTGATCATCCGGTCCTGACCATCATGGCACTCGATGCAGTTGATTCCATACGTTTCAATATGGTCAGCCAGTTCATCATGATTGTCTTCCGAATGGCACTGCACACAATCGATTGTTTCGATGATGTCGCGCACCTTGGTATGACAGGTGGTGCAGGTGAATTGCTTGCCATCTGTGTTGGTCACATGCGCCTCGATGGAAAATCCGGTCATCGCGAAATGGTCAATATTCGGAAAAGCAAACACGGTCAGATCTGCTGCATGACCTTGATGCTCCGGATGACAGGTCTGGCATTTGGATACACCCGGCAGGCGTCCATGAATGGTATTTACATCCAGGCGATCCTGTTCAATCTCAAAATGGCAATCCTGACAGCGTGTGTCGGTCACACAGTGGATCGGCGCATGACAATGAGCACATTGACGCTCCAACTCGGCATGTGATTTGACCCCTCCCAGCATGACATTCTCTGTTTCCATTTCGGATAATTCGCCTGGACTAAGCAGATAGGATGCGTAAGATTTAACATAATAAGCACCACTTGCAAGTAAAACACAACAAAATATAATAATAGCTCGCACCCACCAGCTCTGCTTGAGCCAAAATCGTTTAAACATAGCCCTCCTTCCTGCGTCGCCTCCCCAGAGGCTGCTTACCTGCAACACAATTAGAAAATTTCATGGGTTTCTATCCTCAACGGTGACTGGACCAACCTTCAATAAACTGGGATCATTTACCAGACTGGCTTTTTCTTCTAAACTCAGAGGATATTTCAAGCCAGGATTTTCCTTGATCAATCGTCCTGCTTCGCCCTCAACCCCGGTGGGGTGACAGGTAGCACAGGTGTCAAACTCGTTGATATCTTCAGCCAGATGAAATTCCTGCATTTCTTCATATTGATGATTGTCATGGCAGGCATAGCAATCATAAACACCATACTTGGCAGGGTGACAGGTCTGACAGGCTACTTCGCCCTCCCCACCATGATCCATCAGGAAGATGTGGCTGGTCAACACAGCCGGTGACCAGGCCGTGGCACTATGACAGCGAGCGCAATTGATCCCAAACTGGTCAGCATGCATTTCCGGTTCTTCATGACAGTTGGCACAATGATGCGGGTCTTCCAGGTCTTCTACGTTCATGAAAGCAACTCCGCCTTCCCCTTCGGCACTGAATGGCTGGCTGGCACCTCGTACGGCAGCAACCTGAGCTACCACCATCCAATCAGCCTTCTGAATCATGGTTACCACTTCATTTAATTGATAATCACTGAGAATCCCACCCTCATCGATATGCCAGGAGCCCATCGCCCGGCCATGTGTCGCCCGTGCAATCGACTTGAATAATAAATCCGAACGGGCTTCAATCAGGGCTTCACGGTTCAGGCCTGGGATCATCCCCACGCCTTCACCAGCATTGCCGTGGCAGCTGGCGCAATTCTGTACGTAGATCTCGATTCCATCCATCAGAAATTGATCCTGCATGGCCGCCTGTGTACGCTGCATGCGGCCTTTTTCCAAAAAGCCATACACAGGTAGCGCGATCACCAGGACAAACAGAGCTGCCAGGCTGATTAATTTGGTTTTATCCATCTCATATCCTCCTTTTAGCCTGCCTGCGGGAAACTGACATGCTCTTGTAGATGTTTTTCACGCGGGATGGGTGCCGTGGTATCAACCTTCACCATGCCCTTCTCAAACAGCACCGGGAAATAATCCAGTGCGCGTGCCACCAGTTTATTGTTGAATTCACCGTTTTTTCCAAAGGTAGCCGAATGACAGGGGCACAGAAATTTCTGTTCGTTGCTCATCCAGTTTACCGTGCAGCCTAAGTGTGGGCAACGCCGGTAAACAGCCAAAAATCCATTATCTTCCGTACAGATCAGGTAAAAATTTCCATCTTCCACCTCTACCACCGATCCAGGTGTGAATTCTTCAATCTTGCCAACCGTCATCACCCCGCCAAATTCACCACCAATACTGCGGGAACTCAGATATAGGATTCCGGCGGCGCCCAGTTCAATAGCTGCTAACCCACCCAGCGCTTTTAAACTCATACCTAAGAAATCCCGCCGGCTGACATTTTCAGATACGTTCAATCCATCCTTTTCAGGATTTTGTTCTTTAATCTTTTTCATGTCACTACTCCCAGATGATTAAAACGGCAACACGAGCGCCATATTCTGGCCGCGGAAGTGTATGCCTACCATTGTTAATAAAATTAAACTGGTCATCATGAATGCAAATATGCCTACCAGTGCTTCGCTATGACTGATCTTCTCATTCTTAAAAAACAAACCACTGCGTAGAAGATAATAGATCGCGACGAACACAGCTACGGTAATAAAGAATGGGATCACACCAACTGTTACATTGAGGTGTAAACCGGGTAACCAGGCTGGCAGATCATACCAGAACTCATCCAGAATCACAGCCAGTGGGACCAGGTAAACTGCCAGTAAGGCACCAAAAACAGCAGCCCGTCTGCCAATCACAGAGCGAAAGTAGATACCGATGTTGTGATCATCCCGATCAACCCATGGTGTCATTGCCAGGGCGGCTGCTGCCACCCCTAATAAAGCCATGACTGCCAGCGGGTGCATGTGTAACAACAATTCCTGCAAGCCCAAAAAATACCAGGCAGCTTTGGCTGGATTGGGTGGCACCATCGGGTTGGCAATCGATCCCAGTGGTGCCGGGTTAAACATTGCCCAGAGACCCACAACCACCAGCACCACCATGCCGGCAGCCATTTCGATATTGACCAGATGGGGATTGGTGGATTTGAAGGTTGGCTTCTCACCTTCCTTCAATAATGGTTGTGAGATGCCACCGTTCTTGCGCACCTTCCACAGGTGGTAAGACAGAAAACCCAATAGCAAAGCCGGCATAAAGACCACATGCAGCGCGTAGAAATTGCTCAGGGCTGCCTGACCCACCTGAGGGCCGCCAAGGAAGAAGTTCCGCACTGCTGTCCCGAACAGTGGAATGTAAGCCATCAAGCTGGTGCTGACTGTGATCGCCCAGTAGGAGAGTTGATCCCAGGGTAATAAATAACCTGTGAAATTCCCTGCTAAAACCATCACAAACAGGACCAAACCGATGATCCAGTTTACGCTTCGGCCTTGTTTAAATGACCCGGTCAGGAATACCCGCACCAGGTGTAAAAAGGTAGCAATTACCAGAAAATTCGCTGACCAGTGGTGCACAGCCCGCACAAACGATCCGAACATCACCTGTGTCTCCAGCTGCTGAATGCTGATATACGCGTATTCGACACGCGGATCATAGCGAAACATCAGCAGCAGACCAGTCAGTCCCAGTAATACCACCAGCACGACAGAGATCCCGCCCAGTCCCCAGGTGTAGGAAAAGCGCAACGCACGCGCCGGTACCCGGCTGGGATGCAAGTGCAGGATCAGATTATTTCTCACATGGGCATCCCGGCTCGGTGCTTCCTGAACCGCTTCAGCCTGATGGAGATTGCGTTCCCGCAGTGGTTTGATAAATTCCAGACTCATCGTCGTCTCTCTTTACATCAACAATTATTTTTGAATGACCGGCAGAAAGATCGAGAAAAGATCTTCATCCGGTATGCCGGGAAGCCCGGCGTAGTAGATCATTGCTCGACCTACTCTTTCATTACTAGACTTGTAATTTGGAGCACCAACGATGATATCTAAACGGTCAACATCGTTAATATCTCCAACACCACTGACAGATGTACCAAACTCCGTATCTGCCTTATTGCCAAAGGTTTTTTCAAAATAATCACTCTTTACACCGTTGGGATTTCCAAAGAAGAGATATACCGCACCTTGATGTTCATTACTCACGGAGTAAAATGGCATTCCTACCAGAAAATCCTGATAAGTATCTTTATTCATATCCCCGGCAGGAGACACGCTGGCACCAAATTTCCCACCAGCTTGATCTGCACAATAAGACCACGCAGGCGATGTTGCCAGCCCATTTTCTGAACCCAGATAGAGATATGTACAGCCTGCAGACTCCGGTTTGTCCTCAATTAATACTTTGGTATAAGGAGCCCCAATCAGTACATCATCATAACCATCCTGATTGACATCACCAACTCCGGCTACTGAAGCTCCAAACCATGCTCCAGCCTGATTATTGGTTGCTGACCAGGACATGGTTGCAGATAATCCATCAACTGAGTTGTAAAAAACATATGCATAACCTATTTGTAAGCTGGCAGGGTTGCCAGGTCGGGGTGCCCCAATGATAATGTCATTCCAGCCATCGCCATTTACATCACCAGCATTGGCTACAGCACTACCAAATAATTCCGCATTAGCATTTCCTGATGCTGCCCACGCTGGTATGGTGGCTAACCCATCTTCAGCACCATAAAAAACATAAGCTTTTCCATTATTCAATAGATCATTGCCATCAAAACTGGGTTCTCCAATGATTACGTCTGCATAACCATCCTGATTTAAATCTCCCGCGGCATTGACAGCTGATCCCAACCTGCCATCTACTTGCTCACCCATGAAGGACCAATCAGCGCTGGATTTTGAAGTGAAGGTTGGTGAACCATAATATACAAATGCTGCACCTACTTTGGATTTTGCAACAACCCCACCTTCCACCAAATTGAAATCACAGGCTCCAATGATGATGTCGTCTAAATCATCGCCATTGACATCTCCCAAATCACTCAAGCTGCATCCAAATAATGAACCTTGCTGGCCACTTCCGATTTTCCAATCCGGTAAAGCAGATAAACTGCCATTATGATTGAAAAATACGAATGCTGCACCTTCCCGATATTCGTTAAGAGTATGCTTTTGAGCACCAATCAAAACATCAACTAACCCATCACCATTCACATCCCCAGCAGAACTGACCGCGCTGCCCATATTTTCACCAGATTCAACCCCATCAAAAAACCAGTTCGGGTACAACGAGAGGATTGTGCCTGTCTCCGCCCTGGCAATTTGTAAACCAGGAATTACACCAAATATTAATACAGCAATACTTAGTCTGAGGATGAAAAAATTAATGAGAGGTTGAATTCTGGTTTTCATAGTTGCTTTCCCTGGGCGCCTGCCTGATCAGGTTCAAGCAGGCGCCACTCATCATGGGACAGTGAAATAGGAAATTATTTGGTCGTCAACGGTAAGAAAATACCGTAAGGCATAGCGTCAGCAGCGTTTGTTGCGATGTATTTCTTGACTTTGACAATTTTTGACCATTGACCTTCATTGTCCTTGGCACGTACTGAGAATTCGTACCAGCCCAAATTGTAGCTATTATCACCCGACCATCCAGGATTCTGGAATTGAGATCCATCCCAGGACCCGGCCAAAACACGTGCCGGTGCTTTACATTGTTTATCCTGATAACAATCCGTATCTCCATCAGTGTAAGTGAAGGGTTGACCATTAATCAACCACTCATACTCAACGATGTCAGGATCATCGCCCAGCAAATCCAGATCCCGAGCGACAGCAAATAGTTCAATCACTTGATCATCCATGGTCGAGTACACATCCTGTAGACTGGTTGAAATTCTAACAGTTGGTGCTAATTCCACGTCTGATTCTTCAGGCAGATACATAAACCGTCTGAAAATAATGTCACTATTGAAGATCAGTTCTGTGCCATCCGCCAGGATTTCCTCTTCCCATTGATTCCAGACTGAATACATGAAGGTGCCACCAGGATTAGCTAACATGGAGGCTTCACCAGAAAGAATTTCGGCTTTGTTCTCTACCCAATTCCAGCGATAATCTTCGATTTCACCTGTGTCTGCATCATACCAATCGGGATCCAATTCCCATTCATCCCCATACACAGTCGCTCGGCTGTAGTACAAGTTCAATGGAGTCGCTTCCCCTTCGGTTACCGTAGTGTTGTCACCGGTTTCGTAAATCATGAAGAACTTGGATGGGTCCCGAGCTGCGTCATCCACATAAGGTAACCCTTCAAACGAGAATCCATTGGCTGTCAACCAATCCGTTCGGATGGTCGGATAGAGTTTGAGACCACCAGTCGGGGTATAGCGCGGATCCAGAATGGTAACCTTATTACCGGTTAGTTGCGAAACATTGCGAGCCTGTTCAAAAGCTCCCGCTGCATAGGTAAATTCAGTGCCAACACAATCAGCTGAGGTAGTACTTACACAGTAGTTTTCTGTAGCTGTTGTACCACCACCACCCAGGTCTGTTGGGGTGGTTGTCCAGGTCAGGCCACCATCAAAGGAGCGCCGTACATACAGGTTGTAATGGTCATTTCCGACACTGTTCGCTTTCCAGTTGGGTGCCCAGGCGTACATCATCATCACGAAGTCGCCATCCAGGAAACCACGGTGACCTTTGGACACATCAAATGGACTCTCCCAGGACTGATCATCCAGATCATTATCATCTTCACAACCATAGATTGAGGTACCACCATCACATTGCCGCCATTCAGTCACTTTCGGGAACGATGATGCTGAATCCTCGATGCTACCATCATCCGCAACCGGGAAAGTTGCCGCGCAGGCATCATTGCCAGTTGCTCCGGTACATTCCACGATTGTGGTACCGGAGATATTGATTGCCGGTGAGAGACACAAGCCCTTGAGATAATTGGGGTTTGAGCCATCGGTGTAAACCCACTCATCACATTCCATGTTCTCAAAGGCATAAGGGTTGTCCAGAGCAGGATCAAATTCATCAGGTATTACAACTCTCCTCAGCATGATATCTGCAGGACCACCCTGATTTACGATGCCCTGCTTGTAGATCAACATCGCAGAGAGACCACTATCAGAATCCATTGCTGCTTGCACTGAGTTGGTCGTCAACGCAAAGCGGCGGGCAATTTCTGTCAGGTAGAATTCTCCTTCATTCAATGGATCTGTTTGCACCGGGAAGAATTCATAATCCTCACAATCATAATCCGCACCGACTGTCCAGGGGCTGCAGGTGGCAGGTTGATTCAGCATACCACCCTGATCAACCAATGGATGAGCAAACATATCGAAACTGTAATACCAGACGTCCTTGCCGATATCGATTGGGTCTTCAGTGGGGTTTCCGTATGGATCAACAAGAACATCTCCCAATGCCTTTGTCTCTTCAGCCGCCATCACCACCCAGGCACTTGCAGTTCCATCAGCTTTTAAATAAGGTTTCAGATTCAGGCGCACACGTGTGGATGCTACTCGACCGTTCATAACTCGGCCATCATCAGTTTTACAAATTCTTAATGTCGCCCCCCCAGGCGTTTCCCAATCGATTTGTTCAGCACAAAAATCTGCATATGGTTCTGGTCCATCCAGGTCTAATAATTCTGTTTGGACATTCGTATGATCAATATCGTCAATGCTATCAAAATCAATATAGCAGTAAGGATCGCTTGGGTTTTTATCAGTGCTGACTCCTTTACACATGTTGTTATCAGTCAACCTTGTCGGCATCGCCATGGGTACATACGGCTTTGGCATGGTTGCATCAGCAATCAAGTCATAATCCGTCATAGTTATTGCAGATTCAAGTGTTGTTGAAACACCATCATCAGGCGCAAACACCAGGTCAAAATCTGCATAGCTAATGTAGGAATACCAGATATCGGTTTTGGCATTCGCAACGGCGCCAGACCAACCCTCACCTGGTCCCAAACCCTGCCCGGGGCGTAAACCTTCCGGGTCTTCCTGCCAGGTCAGAATACAACCAGCATCTTTGGCACAATCCACTGCAGGTAAGTTCGCATCGCGTTTCCCTGAGGTCAGGCGTTCCGCTTTTTGCCAGAGAACATGGGTTGCTTCGGCTTCATCTGTCGTTTTTGAATCATCACCGGGTAATAATTTCCCTCTGGCAGTCCAGATGCAGGAGTAAGGAATTTCGCCCACTTCTGGAAACCCCTGTTCCTCATAATTGACCGATCCCTGGCTTCCACCAACCCCAAAAAGATCATACAGATAAACTGCATCTTTCCCATAATTATCTTCCAAATCTGCTAAATAATCTGCATTATCATCCAGATCCAAGGTGTACAATGGAGTACCACCGCTGCAATAACGAGAAGCCCAGGCAACAAAGATCTGATCCCCAGCCACCTGGTGAACCATATGATGAACATCTCCTGGGTATTCATACCCTGTTTTAAGTATAAAAGAGGATAGGTTGCCTGAGTTGGACAAATTGGTGGTCTTCCAGGACGTACCATCATCCAAAGAAACGCCCACAAAGGCATCGTAATGTCCATACGCCATACTACCTTTGGTGGCTTCTTCTTCATGCATATCATCAATGTAGACAGAAACCAATGGTTTGGCATAATAACGAGGATCATACGCAACTGTGGACTCATCATCATCCAAAAGGTAATTATCAACCGGTCCCACTAATCCGGTGGATGCCTGTGCCGGGACGTAGAAGTCCATCATATAAACGGCTGACATCTCCGTTTCCTGTTCTGGGGTTTTGGAGATGTTTCGTCTGAAAAGGGCACCATCCTCCGCCAACACCGCCCCGACAGTCATGCTGAGCAGCATGATAACCGTCAAAATACTCCATAAAACTTTTTTAGATTTCATTATCGTTCCTCCTATTCTAGAAATTTGGATAAGTTGAAATAAATTTAAAATTCCTTTTGGTTTTCCTTGCATATACACTCCTATTCCATCTTTTTGGCTAACTGGGCCTTAAACGGCTCGAACGGGCTCCGCTCAGGATGATTGACATTTTCATTCGTCAAATCCCATAAATTGACATATAATTCATACAGAGTCGGATAATGGTGGCATTCCCCGCTCACAACATCCTGTAATGATGCATGCCATTCTCCATCAACGCTGTCTTTCCAAACCCGTAACAAATAAGAGAAGTAATTAATATTTTGCTCATGCATAGAATCCGGCCTTTATATGAACCATGGTTGCTATCATTATTGCAATTGAACGTTTCTGGCTAGTGAAATCAGCGTGAAATCAGCGTGAATTAAGATTAGAAAAATGTCCAGATTAGAAATTTCCCTCCTCGGCACCTTCCGCGTGCAATTTGACGGCACTGATATCAGTGATGTTTTGCGCACCCGCAAGGAACGTGCCTTACTGGCCTACCTGGCCGAAGAGCCACCGCGTCTGCAACCGCGTGAAAAGGTGGCGGAGTTCTTCTGGCCGAACCGCCCGGAGACTTATGCCCGTATGAATCTGCGCCAGGCGCTCCTGGGCTTGCGCAAAGCCTTTGGCGGCGAAGAACAAACCAACAGCTTCTTAGAAGTCAGTGATGATGTTGTGGAGTTCAGCCACAAGCATGTCTGGATGGATACCACCACTTTCAATGCCTATATTCAGATCACCAAATCACATCCTCATCTTGAACTGCACAACTGTCAGGAATGTATCAATCAGCTGGAAGAGGCAGTGGAACTGTATCGCGGTGATTTTTTGAGCGATTTGATCCTGAATGAAGTCACCGCTTTCCAGGAGTGGGCGGTTTTTAATCGCGAACGTTATATACGCAGCATGATCAATGCGCTGCAGTCACTCTCCAAAGCTTATTTCCATCGTTCAAACTTTGATCAGGCACATAAATATGCCTGGCGTTATGTAGAAATGGCACCTCTGGAAGAAAGTGCTCACCGCTTGCTGATGCGCCTGCTCACCAAAAGCGGTCGCCGCAATGCCGCCTTGCAGCAATACCAGTTGTGCAAATCCATCATCGCCCGTGAACTTGGTATCGATCCTTCCCCTGAAACCCAGCAGTTGTATAGCATGATTCTCAACAACCAGCCGATTGAACGCATCGATACCGGCAGCCTGGCTGGCAAATTACCACGTACACCACGTGGCACTCGTCCTTTGAAACCACCCACCGGTCCACTGTATGATCCCAATACCGAAATGCCTCTGCGGGCTATCTTTTTGGATCGCCTGCGGCATGCCATCATGCGTATGAAACGCAACCAGAGCAATGCCTTATTGATTTCACTTTCGGTTTCATTCCCCTATCACGAACATTTCCTGCCGGATTTAAAGAAACAGATTGATGTGATGGTGGCACGCCGTCTGACCGGCAGCGTACGCGAGGATGACACCGTTGCCAAAGTTATCGAAAACGAATATGCCCTGATCTTAGAGGATATTCAAGATCTCGAAGGGGTACCTGGCATCATCACCAAAATCAATAAGGTCTTTTCGACACCTCTGCAGGTACAGGATCAAAAGATCCAGATACGGCTGGCTATTGGCTGGAGTATCTATCCACAGGATGGACGTGACCCGGGAACCCTGATCAATAAAGCGGATATTGCCATGCGCACCAACCGGCTGCAGCAAAATATTCACCACAATCAGAAATAAAGATCCCTCTGGCTGGTTGTGGTTCTTATCATCTTTTTTGGAGTTTTATCTCAATAATAGGGGTGGTGTGAGCTAAGATTCTTCTGAATGGTCTTCTGTTCCATCCCCTAATTTTTCCTCAGGCAACTGCACGGTACGGATCCAGTAATCACCGATCTTGCAAACAGCTTCGCGCAATCCACTGAAAGAGACTGGCTTGGTCACAAATCCACTAGCTCCCTGTGCGTATGAATATTTCATATCGCGTTCAGCGCTGGAGGTGGTCAACACCACCACCGGAATACCTCGCAGATCAGGATCTTTCTTCATTTCAGCCAAAGCTTCGCGACCATCTTTGCGCGGCATATTCAGATCCAGCAGGATTAAATCCGGTCTGGGTGAACCTTCAGGGTCAGCATACTCTCCCTTGTGGTGCAGATAATCCAGGAGCTGCTCACCATCTTCCACAACATATATTTGTGCATTCAACTGGCATTCATCGATGGCTTCCCCGATCAGGTAAATATCATCCGGATCATCTTCCACCATCAGGATAATCTTTTTATTCTGTGTCGTTTTCATGCTCATTCAACCTTTCTTTCGCCTGTTTCTTGGGTAAACGTACCACAAATGTTGTTCCTTTCCCGCGGCTGCTGTGCGCAGAGAGGGTGCCGCCATGGTTATCCACAATTTTTCGGCAGATGGTCAGCCCCATGCCAATTCCAGGATATTCGCCATTCGAATCCAGCCGTTGGAAAGGTTGGAAAATACGATCCAGATATTTTTCATTAAACCCGATCCCCTCATCCTGCACGCGGATTTCACACATACCCTCAGAGTCCGTACCATCCTTTGAATACGGGCTGTAGATATTGATTTTTGGTTGTCTCCCGGGGGAATGAAATTTAAGTGCATTACTGATCAGGTTCTGGAATAACTGGCTGAGTTGCACTTCATCAGCTTCCAGGGTGGGCAATTCAGAAATGTCAACCTGGGCCTGCTTCTGTTCCACCTGCCAATCCAGATCAATCAAAACCTGACGTATCACCTGTTCCAGATTGACTTTATTGAACTGGTAGGTTTTGTTAATGGAGCGTGAGAAGGTCAGAATTTCGCTCAATAATAACTGCATACGTCCAGCCGAATCGCGCATGCGTTGTAAAAGGTTGATTCCGCGCGCATCCAATTGACCGCTGTAACGGTCCTGCAACATTTCGCCAAAGGTTTGAATTTTGCGCAATGGTTCCTGCAAATCATGCGAGGCTACGTTGGTGAAGTTGCGCAGCTCTTCATTGCTGTGCTCCAGATTCAAGGTATATTCCTTTAAAGCAGCTTCATTGCGATTGCGTTCTTCATCCCGCAGGGCGATCTCATCCGCCATGTTATCAAATGATTGAGCTAACTGCCCCAATTCTCCTTGTTGATAAGTAATTCCCGATCGGGCTCTCAGATCGCCTTTAGCCAATCGTTTTGTTGCTTCTACCAATGCTTGCGCCTGCCGGATAATCAGAGCATCCCCCAGGAACCACATCAGAATCAGAACCAGGACAACCACCACAATCATAATAGTCAGGTTTCGTTGTAAAGTGAAGTTAGCTGTTTCAAAAGCAATTCGGGTGGGTAATCCCATGATCACAGAGAGATCTCCGGCAGTACCTTTAATATCGCTGATGGCATAAATGGTTTCTTCTCCACTCAATCCTTCGCCAATCGTGTAACCACTTTTTTGCTGCCATAGTTTTGCAACTGTATTAGTCTCCGGCAGCTGGTACCCACGCCAACGATCATTGTCCGGGTAATGCGAGAGAATAGTCCCCTTATCGTCCATCACAATTAACTCACCACCGGCTGGTAATCCGGCAGCTTCAGCAAAATCATAAAACCAGATTAAGTCCAAGGACACATTCGCAACATTGAAGAAATGGTCCTGCATATCATAAACCGGGTATCCGATCGAGACAACTGCCTTGCCTGTCACCCGGCAAATGTGATAACCACTCATGGCAAAATCGTTGGCATGGATCAGATTCTGGTAATGTTCACATCGATTGAAATCCGGTGGGGCATGTTTCTCGGGCGGGCTACACAGGATATTGCCCTCCAAATCCGCCACATAAAAAGCTGAGTAGTATTCAAAATGGTCTTCGAACATATGCTGGAAGATGGCATTGCATTCATCATATTCTTTTTCACGAACCGTGGGCAGATGGGATACGGTTAATAGGAAAGATTTGGCATTATCGACCATCAAAGATTCCACGCTGGAAGCTACCTTTGCCAGGTGGATAACTTCCGTCACCGTGTCCTGTTTGGCGGCTTCACGCTGGTTATAACCAACCTGCAATAGTAACAAGATGCCGGGAACAGCGGTTAAAATGATGATCAAGACCAATCGGCTGCGTAAAGACGTGAATATTCTTTGCATATTTGCTTTGCTTTTAAAGGGTACCTGAAAGGATTAGCTTTATTATAGGATTTTTTGGTATCAATACAATAATATCCGGCAGCTTGTTTTATGGGTGCAAATACCATACAACACCTGTTTGTTGATTAAATTAAATAAAAAGAGGTTGATCCTTTTGAACCAACCTCTGTCTTCTTTATCCGCAACTG
>CAZRKL010000049.1:0-16342 GCA_964600595.1 uncultured Leptolinea sp. | reverse complement strand
CCATGGTACCTACATTCAGATGCGGCTTCGACCGGTCAAACTTTTGCTTCGCCATCGTTTCTTCTCCTTACGTGACATTTATGTTTGATTACGGCAGCATGAGCCCTCAATGGGATTCGAACCCATGACCCCGTTCTTACCAAGAACGTGCTCTACCTACTGAGCTATGAGGGCTTGCTGAACCTTGGATCTGACCTATTACGGCGATCCAGTTTTGGTTGGTAAGACCAGTGGGCAGTGAAGGATTTGAACCTCCGAAGTCGTCCGACAGCTGATTTACAGTCAGCCCCCTTTGGCCACTTGGGTAACTGCCCATTTCAATTGTTAATCGCGATCTCGTGCTCTCGCGCAGAGCCGACGACGAGAATCGAACTCGTAACCTACCACTTACAAGGCGGTTGCTCTGCCGATTGAGCTACGTCGGCATAACTTGTTAAGCTGCCTTCATCGCGCGTTGTATTATACCAAAAGCACCCGCTCTCATCAAGGTGTCACTTCAGGGGATTTTTTGGTTCGATACAACGAAAAGCGAGTCTATCAGGATTCAATGTATGAGTCAAGATGAAGGTGATTGCAAGTCACTACCCTAGTTAAAATCGCGTACCGGTTTCATTTCAACAGGTGGATACACCTGACCAGCTACCGGTGGCATCGGTGAATACACCCAGTCTATTTTCATCGAACCGCAAAGTACACCCCCCCGCCTTTCCAGGCCTGTGTATGTACCCCGAAGCAGAACATCCTCCATTGAAAAAGACATGGCGAAAAACGAAACCGTCACCCCAGTCGGGATCTTTTCAATTTCTTCCCTGTACGCGCTGACTGCGAATATGACTTCGCTATTCCCGGCTGTCTGCGCCTGAATAAGTGGAATAATGACCGGATATCCATCATCATCCACATAGGAGAGGAACTTCAAGTTATCCAGCTTGTCAATCAACCCACGGGTCCAGTTATTCAAGACACTTTTCTCACTCTTCTCGGGGCTGAGGATTCTGGCGATGACCGACTTAATGGCAGCCATTACGACCTGATTCATTGGTAAAGGTTCTTTGCCCGATTGGTGAACCAGATCCATGTAATAGACCTTATGAATACCAAAATAGGCGTTATACCTGAAAAGCTGCATGTTATTAAAAATCTCAAACTCCCGCCCGGTAATTGCAGTATGGGTGAAATCTGCCTTCCCCCTCCATATATTTTTATCCAACGTTAAAACCAGCCATCCAGCCCTGGGATTTTGCAAAATGTTATCCTTGCTCATTCCTTCAGCGAATTGACCCCAGATCAATTGAGTTGGCGTGTTTGCCCGCAGTGTTGAGATTAGTGATATGTGAGGTTTTCCCGCAGGGTTTACTGTGGCCAACAGCCCTACTTTCATCTCTGGCTCATGTGCTTTAATATCTTCCTCGCTAAATTCACACAACATTTTCATTGTAATCCCTCCACCCGGTTGGTTCCGGTAATTTGTACTTTATCGCTCGGAAAACCAGTTGCTCGAATAATTTTCAAGATCGAATCCAGTTGTTCTGTCTGGTAGGTATTCGTTGTTTCAAAAGCCCAGACTTTATCCAGACGGCGGTACTTGTCTCGGCACAAATTGTTGAAGGCACAGATTTCCCACCTCTGGATGCTTTCTATAAACTCGCTATTTAAGAAATTGGCAATCAGAACCAGATTCGTTTCGCTATCGGTTGCGCCTGGTATCAATGGCGTGCGGATCCAGAGGTCAGGTTTCCCGGCATGTTCATCTTTCCATTGGATCAACCAACGCAGGTTATCCAAAATAATGCGGTTATCCTGACCGGTCCAGCGCAAGTGTTCTGACGAGTCCATTATTTTGATGTCATATAACACCAGATCAACATGGGGCAGAAATTTCTCCAGCGCCGTTCGCGAGACCAGTCCGCAGGTATCCAAAGCAACATGGTATCCCTTTTCATGGAGGATCGCAGCGGTATGCAAAGCGAATGTCGGCTGCAGGGTAGGCTCACCGCCAGACAAGGTGATTCCACCCCCTGATCTTTCATAATATGACCTGTCTTTTTCGAGTTCGCTTACCAAACTGGGAATATCACTGGTTTTTCCAAGCACTTCCAGCGCGTTCGCCGGACAAGCCCTGCTGCAATCTCCGCATAGATCACAGGCATTTCGGTCAATTTGCAATCCATCTTCTGTTCGCTTCAGGGCGTGGATATGGCAACTTTGCAGGCAGGTTCCACAACCAATACAGCGGTTTTCCAACCAGTGAATTTCAACCGCTGCAGAAATGCTTTCCGGATTATGGCACCAGGCGCAGTCCAACGGACATCCCTTAAAGAAAACAGTCGTCCGCAAACCCGGACCATCTTCGGTTGAAAGACGCTGCAGGTTGAGAATTGTCCCGGTGGGTGATACTGCATCAGTCATGCTAACATTACCCCATCAGATGGCTCTCACGCGCAATGATTTCATCCTGAAGCTCTTTGCCTATTGCAGTGAAGTAGGCGTTATAACCTGTCACTCTCACCAGCAGATGCCGGTAGTTTTCTGGGTGTTTTTGCGCATCGCGGAGCATATCAGCGTTGATCATGTTGATCTGTAATGCGGTCCCGCCATTATCAGTGTATCCCCGCAGAAAAGCCTTGAATTTATTACGGTGCTCTGGATCCCGCAAAATGGATGGATTAAATGTCATGGTATGGCTTGCGCCGTTGGGCAGTAGATTGAGGTAGTCTTCCCAGTCACCTTTCCCATCTTTTGTTTTGCCACCCAGCACTTTACCTACCGAATTAGCATTTGCTGTAGGACCATGTATATCTGCCCCATTCGATGGGCAGATAGCGTTGGATAAAAACTTGCCTTTGGGTCGCCCATCCGGGCTGGCTGGCAAAATATACCCGTACGCGATCCAATAATTCCAGCTTAACATTCCCGGGCGGAACTGCCGTTCAGTCAGAGATGTGCGATGTTTCCAGCTTTCTTCCGTCCATACCCGCATTACTTCGAGTGCAAGTGCATCTGCCGCATCGTCATCTCTTCCATATTTGGGTGCTTTGTTTAACGCCTGAGCTTGAAGTATTTCATGACCTACCCAGTTGTCTTTCAGTGCGTGAATCAGCTGATCCATCGTGCATAATTTCTGATCAAAAACCAGGAATTTGATTGCGAGGAGGGAATCTACTGTGGTGGCGTATGTAACAGCTTCAACCGTCACCAATTTTATTTGCGCCCCGCCATCATTAATATCCTTTCCAGATTCCGCGCATCCATTCACCAGACAAGAAAGGTAAGGTGTCGGGGTATAGATCGCCCGAATACGGTCGGTCATATCATAGACATCCGCTACTTTTTGCGTGATAAAGCGGGTTTGCTCAACATAAGCATCCCAGAATTGCTCCCACTTTGTAAATGTCCGCGGATCCCCTGTGTCAGGTGCATTGCGGAGAATTGGCTCTGCTTTCCCTGTCATCGGGTCGATGTATGGATGCAGATCATAACCACCGGTTAATGCCAGTTCAACCGCTTTATACAGATTGAGGTTGATATCCACTGTACCCGATCGGTCATTGCCCGCCATAGTATTTTCCAGACAGCCAACCGGTGCGTAATCAAATACATTATCTTTGTGAATTAACTTCTCCAGTCCTGCCTTTTTTGCTTCCAACATCATCCCAGCCATGGATCTTTCATCAAAGTTCAGCAGGAATGGGGCTCCCTGACTGGTGGAGATCATCTCGGTGACTTTATCCAGCAGAGTCTCGGGAGAGTTCCGGTGCAACCTTACATTGGGTTTTGGCTCAAGGATGGGAGACATTTCGTCAATGACTTCCAGCATGGCATAAGTCAGATCATTGGTCATATCTATACCAGCCGCACCCATACCAGAGAGGGTGATCAATTGCCCAAAACCAGCAGTGATTCCCTGGTTTCCATTCGTCCTGATCATAGCATCGTAAGCTGTGTTGGCGTGGATCCACATGCATTTGAGGATGTCTTTACCAAACTCCCGATCCATTCCATCAGATATGGATTTTTGCCAGTATGGATACAGGTACTGATCAATCCTGCCGAAAGAAGTGCCGGGACCCGGATAATTCTCATCGCTCATCACCAGCATATGCGTTAACCAGAGCGCTTGAACTGCCTCCCAGAATGTCTCAGCCGGTAGCCAGGGAACCCTCTCGAGGTTTTCTGCCATATGCAGCAATTCATGCTTGCGCTCTGTATCTTTCTCAGAAGCCGCCAATTCACGGCATAGTTGGCTGTATCCAGCAGCGACATCTCGCGGCATCTCCGCCGAGATCATCATCGCTCTCAGTTGGGCACCCTTCTTCCCTTTTTGTTCTGATGGGTTCAACGCTTCGTACCGATTTTTGAGGTCGGAATAAATCCCACTCCATCCTTCGCGGAGAATTTTTGCATAATCTGGAATTAGATGCCCGCTTGTGGCTCCTGCGTTTCCATATCCATGATTGTGCAGCCAGAGTAATGCCTTTCGTGATCCATTCTTTCCGAGAAGCAATTCCTGATATTTCTTCGCCTGCTGTTTTGTAAGGCAGCGGGAAGTCTGGATATTGAAACGGGCTCCTGCGAGCAAATCTCCCGGCAATATTTCTTTCGGAAGATGTTTTGTCATTACTTCCTTCACGAACCAGGACAGCCTTTCAGGTAAACTCCACTTCCAGAAATCGGTAGCAAGTTTGACAGGTTTTGCTGTCTGACGGAAACCGGCGGAAAAGGTCGGAAAAAAGGTATAGGTTTCGGGCACAATGTAAAAATTGGTCTCCTGATATTGGGTATCCCAGGCAGTTCCCGTTGTCCACGATGTGAACTCATTATTCCAATTCCGTTTTACCCCTTTGAAATAATAATCTCGCAGCCACTGAATCCGTGGTGAGAGGTTTCGGGGTTCCTTCATACTAAAACTGTTCTCGACCATCCTAAGCTCCTTTCCAACTTTCTTCACCATGCTTTAACATCGCCAGCATAATTTCGCCAGAGTTCTGAACATTTTTATTTTCAATTGCCTGTACCAGGTGCTCGTGAAATTCAAATACCTGCTGAATAACAACAGAACAGATGTTGGCGGAGAAAAATGCCCGGGTATAACTGGTATAGGCGGATTTGAATGAATTGAGGAGTAACGGGTAGACCAGGTTTCCCGATGACTGGGCAACCAGCAGATGGAATTGAAAATCGATCTCAGTCAACTGGACAGGATCTGAACAATCTGCTTCTCGCTCTTGCTGGAGCAAATTGCCAAATGCCAGTAGTTGTTCGCCTGTCCTATTGGATGCAGCCAGGCAGGCAGTTTCTTTTTCCATTAAACGTCTGAAAGCAAACAATTGGCCCCGCAACGAATTATCCCAATCTCCACCCTTGTATACGATCAGACTATCCAGTAGCGCGAGAGATCCGGTTGACACAAAATCGATCACCTTAACACCATGGCGGGGAGAAATTTCCACCAAACCTTTGGATACCAGATCCAAAAGAGCTTCATGCACCACCGGTCTGCTGACTCCAAAACGAATTGCCAGATCCCGTTCTGGAGGTAATTGCTCTCCGATCTTGATTTCACCAGACAGAATCATTGCCTCAATTTTTGAGCTGCAGACTGATTTTAATGATGTAGTGTTTTTTGATTTTGTTTTCATGGATTATAGTTGGTGGTAATACCACCAACTATAAATATCATAGCAGATACTATTAATAAATCAAGTACCTATCACAAAACCGGGCTTTTCTGTTCGGCGGGGATATTGAATATGAACAACGACCCTTCCCCCTCATTGGATTGAACTTCAATCGAACCCCCATGATTCTTCACTATCCAGTAGGCAATGGATAAACCAAGGCCAAAGCTGCTCCCCTCAATTGAACGGGTGCGGGCTTTATCACCCCGGTAAAACCTTTCAAATATATGGGGCAAATCTTCCTTAGGTATCCCGGGACCGGTATCTTTGATAGATGAATAAGCTCTTCCATCAGCAATCCACATGGATACTTCTACATTACCACCTGCAGGTGTATATTTCACCGCGTTTGCCAGCAGATTCAGATAGACCTGTTTCAATCGATCTTTATCCGCTGTGATGATGGCAGGTTCAATTTGTTTGATGTGCAAGTGAACCTTTTCGCCGGCAATCAGTTTAACCTGCTGGAAAACTTCCATGATGAGGCTGTCAAGTTCCACATTCCCAAGATTCAGGGGCAGTTTACCTGATTCCGCCTGCGCGAGAAGCAATAAGTCTCCCACCATTCGGGTAAGCCGATCTACTTCATCTTCAATTGATTGAAGCGATTCTTCATCTGGTTTTTTCATTTTACGCAGTAAGCCAACATTTCCTTTAATAACAGTAAGGGGTGTGCGTAGCTCGTGGCTTACATCCGCGATGAACCTTTTTTGAGTCGCAAAAAGCTGTTCCAGACGATTCAACGTTTGGTTAAAGGAATCTATCAGAATACCTATCTCGTTGCGGGTATGGTCTGGATTGGGCAGGCGGCGGGAGAGATCATCTGCATTGGAGATGCTCAACGCAGCTTCAGTGACTTTTTCCAACGGAGCCAACACCTGCCCGGTGAGCAGCCAGCCTGCAATTGCCGCAATGGACATAAATAGAACAGCCGCACCTCCCAAAACCAGAAGCAGACTGCGCAAAGTGAGATCAATAAAGTACCGGTTTTGACTTACCTGCAGCACACCTACCCGTTTGCCAGCCACTTCAAGCGGCACACTCAACACCCGCAGCGAAGCCTGGTTGACCTGGCTGTCACGAAAAGCTGGCTGGATTGCCCTTAGACCGGTTGAATCCAGAGGGCTTTTCAATCTGCTGATATTGGGAGAGGTGACTTTGAGTGTCATATTCTCATCCCAAACCTGCACGAAAATTGTCGAAGTAACATCCAGCGATGGCAGTTCAATCACCTCCAGGTCACCAACTGAGTTTACAGAAGTGCTGGATATGATTTGCCTTGCGGTTTGATCCAGTGCAAGGTCCATCTGGTCAACCAGCATCACCTTGACAAGACCATAAATGGCGATCCCGAAAAACAACAGGATCGCCCCGGCAACAAATGCATATAAGACTGTCAGTCTGGTCCTAAGAGACATCAGGGCATTTCACGCAGGACGTAACCAACTCCACGGACGGTGTGAATCAATTGGGTTTCATCGCCAACAACCAGCTTTTGTCTGAGGTAGCGAATGTAAACATCCAGCACGTTAGATTCCCCGCCAAAATCATAACCCCAGACCCGGTCAAATATCATCTCGCGGGTTAAGACCTGGCGTGGATGACGCATAAATAGTTCAAGTAAATCATACTCCTTGGCGGTAAGTTGAATTTCCCGCCCGCCACGAAGCGCCTGCCGTGATGAGGTATCGAGTGTGAGATCAGAAAAAACCAGAACCGGGATACGCTCAGGCTGTGTTCTGCGCAACAACGCTCTGATTCGTGCCAACAGCTCATCCAGTTCAAAAGGTTTTACCATGTAATCATCGGCTCCGGCGTCCAATCCCTGCACCCTATCCTGGATCATATCCTTGGCAGTTAACATTAATATAGGGAGAGGTCCTGTCGCCCTCAAACGCCGGCAGACTTCCAATCCATCCATTCCTGGAAGCATCCAATCCAGAACCACCAGGTCGGGGTGCCATTCACGGGCTTTAGTTAATCCCTCCTGACCATCCACCGCGGTTTCCACTTGATACCCTTCATAGGATAGCCCCCTGCGTAAAAAACGCAGAATACCTTCATCATCTTCAATTAACAGGATTTTTTCTTTCATAGCTCCCTCCATGGTTCAATTAATCATAATGTTAATAAAAACCTCCGTCAAGCAGGTGTAACAAATAACGACTAGATGGGATCATGATTTGAAGTGTAAGAAACCGTTAATATTTACAAAAGCGGATTTATCCATCATCATCGCTATAATGAGATCAGGAGAGATGCAAGATGAATCCATCAGTTGGAGGAATACCTGCTTACCTATTATGATCTTTCGCTTAAGCTGAAGGAGTTAAATATTCCTCAGGCTGCACCGATCATGGTGCACGCCAGCTTGACATCTCTGGGTGAAATCCACGGGGGCGCCGAAACTCTTCTCGGCGCTTTATTTTGCTTATCAGATCAAATCATTTTCCCCGCGTTTACATATAAAACCATGATTATTCCTGATACCGGACCTGAAAACAATGCCATAGAGTATGGGCAGGGAAAAGACAATAATGCCATGGTGGAAATGTATCATGATGATCTCCCTGTAGATCACACGCTTGGTGTTCTGGCAGAAGTTTTTCGGAAAATGCCAGATACCCGTCGTTCCAACCACCCCATATTGTCATTTTGTGGAGTCAATGTAGATGAGATAATCGAATCACAAAGTATTCAAAAGCCGCTTAAGCCATTACATGTCTTCTGCGATCAGGGAGGCTGGATCCTTCTGATTGGCACTGACCACACGGTAAACACATCCATTCACTACGGTGAACAGCAGGCAGGCAGGTATGGATTTATCCGCTGGGCATTAACTGATACGGGTGTCGTGGAGTGTCCGGGATTCCCGGGTTGTTCGGATGGGTTCGAGAAAATTGTTCCCTTTATTCAGGGAATTACACATTCCATAAAAATTGGAAAGGCCTTTATTCAAACTCTTTCAGCAGGTTTTCTTACAGATATCGTAAGGGCAGTTCTAGAATCTGATCCCACAGCATTGCTCTGCGATCGAACAGAATGCCTCAGGTGCGACACGGTGAGAACACTTTATAAACAAAAAAAACAGGCTCATACCTATGATAATTAATGGAGAGTTGGCATGACAAGCTACATTACCCATCTGGAATGTTGGGAATGTAACAGGGTCTTCTCTGCTGCAACCCCGAACACATTCTGTCCTGATTGTAATGCGCCAATCTTTGCCAGCTATGGTCTTTGTCATCTATCTCAAGCAATTACACCTCAATTGATAACATCCCGCCCACAGGGTATCTGGAGATGGGAGGAGTTGTTACCAGTAGTACATCAGGCAAATCAACAAACTCTGGGAGAGGGAGACACTCCCATAATTCACCTGAAGAATATTGGGTATCAGTTGGGTACAGACCAGGTTTATCTGAAAGATGAAGCAAGAAATCCGAGCTCATCCTTTAAAGCGCGTGGTTTATGTGTTGCGGTTTCAAAAGCGCTTGAGCTGGGTATCCGAATTATTGGTTTACCTACTGCAGGAAATGCAGGGGGCGCATTGGCGGCATACGCTGCCCGGGCTGGGTTAGAAGCGCATATTTATATGCCAAAACAATCTCCACAGGCAAACCGCAGTGAAGTTATTGATTTTGGAGCCCATCTACATCTGGTGGATGGTACTATCCAACAGGCAGGTAAACTATGTCAAATCGATTGCGAAAAAAACAACTGGTTTAATCTGGCCACATTCCGTGAACCTTACCGGTTGGAGGGAAAGAAAACCCTGGGGTTTGAAATCACAGAGTTTTTTGACTGGCGTCTGCCCGAATGGATCATCTACCCAACAGGCGGCGGAACAGGACTTGTTGGCATGTATAAAGCATTTGTTGAATTGAAGGAAATGGGGTGGCTGATGGATCCTCTGCCAAGATTCGTTTCGGTCCAATCTGCCGGATGCGCCCCTCTTGTCAAAGCATTTCGAGAAAATAAAGATCAGGTAGAAGATTGGCATTCTCCCTCAACCGTTGCTACCGGGTTGAATGTCCCCTCCATGTTTGCCGGAAGAACAGTGCTTAAAGTGTTGAGGGAAAGCAATGGTTTGGCTATCGATGTAAGTGAGCAAGAGATCATGGAATATCAGAAAGAAATTAGTCAAAAAGAAGGGATATTCGCATCACCTGAAGGAGCTGCATCGCTTGCAGGTTTTGCGAAATTATTAAAAAAGGGTATGATTAAACACAGTCACAAAGTTGTATTGTTCAATACGGCGAGTGGTTTGAAGTACATTTAATTTGGTGGGTGTATGTCAAAAGATATCACTCGATCTTCTCTAGAACTTCTTTATAGTGTCAGTCGGGAACTGGCAAATGAAATTGAACTACGCCCCCTTCTAAAAAAAATATTGGCGTTAGCTGTTCTTCATGTTGGTGCTGAACGAGCAAGTATTGTTGTATTAAATGAGCAAAACAAACCCATTGATGCAGCAATCATGTATGGCGATAAAGTCTACACGCACACAGTGCAGCAACTTCGTGAAACGCTAGAAAAAGGTATGGCTGGATGGGTGGTTCGCCACCATAAAGCTGTGATGGTTAATGATACCCGGCAGGATGAACGTTGGGTTCGGCGCCCGGACGATGAAACCAGCCGCAGCGGGGCAAAGAGCGCATTATGCGTCCCTTTACTCGCCCATCGTAAGCTGGTTGGAGTACTAACTGTTGTACATCCACAGGTTGATTTCTTCTCCATGGAGCAATTGAACCTGCTCCAGTCTATTGCCGACATTGCCGGAACAGCCACAATGAATGCCCGTTTATATGGCAATAGCAAACAACGTTCCCGCATCATGTCTGCGTTGATTGATAATGCTGTGGCGTTAAATTCATCTCTCCAATTGGAAGAAGTCCTTAAGTTATTAATGGAACAAACCACGCAGGCGCTGGAAGTGGAAGTTGCCGCGCTGGGATTTATTGTCAATGATGGTAAGGAAATTGAATTTCGAACCGCCTGGGGAGAGAATTCCCAGTTTGTTGAACAGGTTCGCCTCACTGTCGGAAAAGGAGTTGCGGGGACAGTTGCCGCAACTGGAAAATCTGTAATCGGCGGGCTTGCAGACCTCAAGGAAATCGACCAATATCCCGGTTACTCAGTATACAGTTTGGCGGCAGCACCTGTAAGAGCCAATGAGCAAATAATCGGCGTTTTGCTGGCGATGAATCCAAAAAACGGAGAGTTTGATCCAGACACGTTAACTATTCTCAATGCAATTTGCAGCGTCGCCGGCACAGCAATTCGAAATGCACAGAACTTTGAACAACTGCAGGCATCGCAAGAGCGTTACGCGGAACTTTTTGATGATCATATAGATCCAATATTAATTACAGATTTCACCGGAAAAATCCTTGAGGCAAACCGCCAGGCATCTACGATACTGGCTCAAAATAGAAACGATCTTCCCAGCTTGAAAATTGACCAGATCATCTCATTAAACGAGCAAAAACTCGGGAAGAACTTTGAGCTGGTTGAGCCAACCATCACAGTCACATATGATTCTGAGATGCGAACTGCGAACAACAGAAAAATTCCCGCGGAGGTAACCGCGCGTCAGGTAAATTTCAGCGGTGTAAAGAGTATTCAATGGTTGCTGCGCGACATCAGTGAGCGGATAGATCTGGATGCACTGAGAAATGATTTAATTGCCATGGTTTATCATGATCTCCGGTCGCCATTGGCAAATGTTACTGCGAGTCTGGACATCCTTAGTTCTTTGACTCCTCCCGACAGGGATGAAACAACCGTCAGTCTCTTGAATATTGCCATGCGGTCTTCCGATCGGATTCAACGTCTCCTGAATTCGCTACTCGATGTCTACCGGCTCGAAGCGGGTCAATCTATTGCCAATAGAAAAGATGTAGATCCGGTTGCCCTCGTAAAAGAGGTGGTGGATATAATTCAGCCAGCTCTTGACACGAAAAATCAAACCCTTACGGAGAATATTCAAGATGGTATTGCAGGCATCTGGGTTGACTCAGATATGATCCGCAGGGTATTGGTCAATCTTCTTGAAAATGCCAGTAAATTCTCACCGCAAGATGCCAAAATTGAAATTGGCGCCACAAACGATATTGGGATGACACTCTTCTGGGTCAAGGATAATGGTCCTGGCATTCCTTCTGATGAAAAAGAAGCAATATTTGAAAAGTTTTCACGATTAAAGGTAACAAATCCAACGAAAGGTTTAGGCTTGGGATTAACATTCTGCCGTCTGGCGGTGAATGGCCACGGGGGAAAAATCTGGGTAGAAAGCACTCTGGGAGAAGGAAGTACTTTCTATTTTACTTTGCCTCCGAAAAACATAGCATAGCCATGCAGTGGATGATACAATGCAAACGAATGGAGTCTTATGCAGGAAATTACCCCCCATATTTTTATTGACTTGAATTATCACGGAGTTACTGTTGGAGCGATCAATGCTCCACATGGATTAATACTAATTGATAGCCCAATCCGCCCTGAAGACATTCGCTCATGGCGGGCTTCGTTGTTAAATATCAGTGGTGGAATAGAACGCTTGCTGATCAATCTGGATGCGCACCCGGACAGAACCATGGGCACACGCGGTATGGAATGTACCGTAGTCGGGCATGATCTTCTCACCCAATCCTTCCGCAACAGACCTACTACTTTCAAATCGCAAAATTCGGAAACTGGCTCCGCGTGGGAGATGATCCCAGCCCTTGGACCAATTCGCTGGAACCCACCTGAAATTTCATTCAACGAAAAAATGCAGATTCAATGGGGAAGTTTTCCCATCAATTTGGAGTACAGACCCGGACCCAATGAGGGCGCCATCTGGGTGGATATTCCAGATGAGAAAGTACTCTTTTTGGGAGACGCAGTGGTCAGGGAACAACCACCATTCTTAAGCCATGCTGACCTTTCCATCTGGATCACAAATCTCAAAGAATTACTCACCAAGCGCTACAGGGATTATTTCTTGATCAGCGGAAGAGGTGGGCTGGTAACAGTCGAAGATGTTCGGGCACAGATAAAAATATTGGAAAGATTATCGAATATTACAAATCAATATCCAGATAATAAAGTACCCGCAGATATGGTGGAAAAAATAATCCACGACTTGCTTAAGCATTACAACTACCCGCAAACTAAATTGACTGAGTACAGCCAGCGTCTCCGTTGGGGTCTGGCACACATGCATTGCCAGGAGCCTTCCATTCTGCCCGACAATTACGAAGATTAGATCCATGGAAGATTCCGATTATATTCCTGTCTTTGAAGCAACCAGGGGAGATCTGGTTGAATCTGTTCATTATGGCGCAGCAGCTGTAGTAAATTCATCCGGTGAACTGGTTGCCCATTTGGGTAATCCGGAATTGGTTACATTTTTAAGGTCTAGCGCAAAGCCATTCCAGGCTATTCCATTTCTGGAAGAGGGCGGAGAAGATCGCTACCATCTCACCATGGAAGAAGTTGCGATTCTTTGCGCATCCCATTCAGGAACAGATGAACACGTCAGGGTTGTCAGCAGCTTCCAGAAAAAAATCGGAATAGAGGAATCGCATCTTCAGTGCGGAACGCATCCGCCAACAGATAAAGCTACCCGGAATCGAATCATTCGGGCGGATGAGCAACTAAAACCCAACAGGCATAACTGTTCCGGTAAACATACTGGTATGCTGGCTTACGCCCAAATGCACGGGTATGCTTTGGATAATTACACTGATGTACAACACCCGGTTCAAAGAAAGATATTATCTGTTTTCAGTGAGATTACCGGCACTCCAATCAAAAATGTGCATATTGGAATTGATGGCTGCTCCGTGCCAACATTTGCGATACCTTTAAGGAATGCCGCACTAGGATATTCCAGGCTGGCTGAGACACATAAAATGGATCCTGCCCGTGCATCCGCCTGTCAGCGGATAATCACCTGCATGACCACAAATCCATGGGTAATTGCTGGACCAGGTAAATTTGATACAAAATTAATGGAAATTGCCGGGAAAAAAGTGATCACAAAAACAGGGGCGGAAGGATATCAAGCTTTGACAGTTTTGCCTGATGCCATTAAACCCGGATCACCCGCTCTGGGTATCGCTTTAAAGATATCTGATGGCGATTTGGATGGCAGGGTTCGTCCACTCGTAATGCTGGAAATATTAAAGCAAATGGAAGTCCTTACTCAAGACGAACTTTTTGCGCTGGGTTCATTTTCTTCCCGGGCAATCACCAACTTTCGAAATATAACTGTCGGAGAATACAAAGCAGCATTCAGGTTAAGTTAGATGGACCCGGTAGAATCAACTAAAGATAAAGCAGGTGTTGTTCTTATTAGATTGCTCAAATTTTACGGCGAGCCTGTCTGGAGGAATCCCCTCCCTCCCGTGGATGAATTGGTTTCGACCATTCTCTCTCAAAACACAAATGACAGGAATCGGGATATAGCTTTTGAACGTTTGAAAGCAAAATTCCATCAATGGGAAGACTTGCCGGATGCAAATGTATCTGAAGTGATTTCAGCTATCCAGATCGCGGGTCTGGCAAATCAGAAAGGGCCGCGAATCCAACAGGTCCTCCGCGAAATAATTGCCGAGCGCGGAAATCTCAATTTACACTTTCTTGCCGAACTGCCTGTGGAAGAAGCTAAAAATTGGTTGATGCGATTCAAGGGGGTAGGTCCAAAGACCGCTTCCATAGTTCTGCAGTTTTCGCTGGGCAAACCTGCTTTCCCGGTGGATACTCATATTTACCGTATCACCGGACGTCTGGGATTACGCCCAGAGAAAATGACCGTAGAAGATGCCCATCCTTATATGGAAGCGCTCTTCCCACCCGAATCATATTATGCGTGCCATCTAAACATTATTCGCCTGGGTAGAGAAATTTGCCACGCACGAAAACCTGATTGTAATAACTGCCCATTAGTGGATATTTGCGATTACCCTCTGGCCAACCAGCCTGCGGGAAAACCTAATTAGTAGATACAGACACTACATCGCCTATCATCGACCAGGGACCCGTCCAGAATATTTTTATTGGAACCACTTTGCCCCTTAGATCCGCTGGAGATTCGGTGAATACCAATTTATTGGTATTCGTTCGACCGCGCCAGCGTTTTTTTGTTTTTGCTTCGAAAAGTACATCTACAGTCTGATCCAAATACTGCTGGTTGATTTCGCCGGTAATGCGTTCCTGTTGTTTTTCCAACAACCTGAACCTTCGCATCTTTTCTTTTTCCGGAATATTATCTTTCATCCTCCGGGTAGCTACTGTGTTGGGACGGGGTGAGTACCTAGCCAGGTGAACTACATCCAGACGAAGTTCTTCCAATAGATCATACGTTTGTTGAAACTGTTCTTCAGATTCATCGGGGAAACCCACTATGATGTCTGTCGCGATGGATCCATTAGGTAAGTATCTGCGGATCTTTTGAATGAGTTGGATGTAGTCTTCGCGGGTGTACCCACGTTTCATATTTGCCAGAATTGTATTATCACCTGCCTGCACAGGGACTTCAATGTGCGGAGTAACTTTGGAAAGATTGGCGACCGCCTGTAATAATTCATCCGTCATCCAGTTGGGGTGCGAAGTGAGGAACCTGATTCTCTCCAGATTTGGAAGGTTGTTTAATTCCCGCAACAAAGCTGGCAGATCTTGCCCCGGGTGCAAATCCAACCCGTACCTGTCTACAATTTGCCCGAGCAGGGTAATTTCTTTTACACCGTTATCCACCAGATTTCGTGCTTCCTCCAGCACAACCTCGAATGGGCGACTCTCTTCCACACCGCGTCGGTACGGAATGACACAATATGTACAGGCATGCGAGCATCCCAATACAACCGGTAGAAACGCACATACATCCCGACTGTGATCGAATCCCGGAAGCACCAGATCCCCATCCATCATGGCAAACCGTTTCGCCGTTTCAGCTTTCTGTTGGGAAAGATGTTTCTTCTGGCTCAAATATTCAATTAGCGGAAGCGGATCGGAGGGAGCTGAAAACACGTCCACGTATGGAAATCGAGAAATCAGCCTGGGATCAGGTCGAACTCCGACCAGACATCCCATCAAATTAATCACGAGGTCAGGATTTTCTTCCTTCAGTGGTTTAAGTGAGCTTAATCTGCCGTAAGCTTTATTTTCAGCAGATTGGCGTACCACACAGGTATTTAAGATAATCACATCTGCGTCATCAGGCAACCGGGTCTCCGAATAACCCAATTCTTCCAGAGCTGCAGATACCCTCAGGGAATCTGCAACATTCATTTGACATCCTTCGGTCCAGATATGGTATTTCATCAGGCGCATTATACCAGACGTAATCACACCAGAATTGTCTAATTTTCTTAATTCCTTCTTAATCCAACATGTTACAATTTTTGAATGCTCAAGAATAAATGGATATCTGCTTTGCTGGGTATGGCCAGCATGTTGATAATTCTGGCAGTTTTTATTTCCATACCTCCCATTAATCAACGCGTCCGATGGCGGGTGGATCAGGCATTAACCTATCTCAGGGTTGTCATAAACCCGATTAGCGAAATGCCAACTCCCGAAATCAAGCCGGCAGGATCAGATATGCTGGCAGATGCCCAGCCAACAGCCAAACCTACGAGCACACCTGCCCCACTTCCAACCAATCAACCCACACC
>CAZRKL010000048.1:9720-16660 GCA_964600595.1 uncultured Leptolinea sp. | reverse complement strand
GTCTTTGAAGGATGCACTTGGGTTTTTTCCTTCATCCTTCACCCAAAGCCTTTTTACACCTACTTCCTTCGAAAGGTGTATAGGTTCCAGAATTGGTGTTCCACCGGCAATGCGGAGGGGGGTGCCCAATCCTCCTGGATCTTCTACAGGAAGCAACGGCAGATACCGCCAGAGGGATTGGTCAGGAGATGAGGTAATTTCTGAAAGCACTGATCTCCTGCGAATCTGTTCGTAATCAAGGATGATATCAAGATTACCCCCATCAGCAGGACAGGTGTATGTTACCTCATCTGGTGAATATTCTTTAGAACAAAGTGAACACCGATATCCAGAGAAATTATTCATAAGGCTCCATATTTAGAATGACTCTAAAGACCTCGTTCGCCGCGAATATATGGTATGCCCAAAGCTGCAGGCGCGCCTATCCTTTTGCGGAAAGCGTCATAAGAACCGATCACGAGAACAATTATCGTAAATGCGTATGGGAGCATCTGGAGGAAGAATCCATAATATGGATTGTAATAAAATGGATTACGGAATCCAAAAATCAACATCGGTCCTTGAATATCCAGTACCAATCGGCGGAGTGCCCCGAATGTATATGAACCCACCGCAGCCCGGACGGGATCCCATTGCGAGAAAATAATTAATCCAACTGCAATCCATCCCTGCCCCGCCGTGGTAAGTTCAGAGAACCATCCCGGAGAAATCGCCAGGCTGATTGTGGCTCCCGCCAATCCGGCAAACATTCCGCAAACAAATACATAGATGTAACGCAACCGATACACATTGATCCCAAGGGAGTCTGCTGCTGCGGGATACTCGCCAACTGCCCGTAAATGCATTCCGGGGCGCGTTTTATAAATATAGTACCAGCATAGCGGGATCAATATAAAACCGATATAAACCAGGACGCTGTGATCTGTAAAGAAGATGGGTCCCAGTATGGGTATCTTTGTAAGTAGTGGAACGCTGAATTTTGGTAGCAATGAGATGACACCAGCTTTGCTCAGATGCTCTCCAAAAACCAAAGCGATGCCGGTGCCTACAAAAGTCAGAGACAATCCGCTCACTACCTGATCTGCCTGGAGGGTAATGGTGATAAATGCGTGAATCTGGCTAAGCAGACCTCCAGCAATCATCGCAGCCAGTAAACCCAGCCAGGGATTTCCGGTTGATATGGTAACGCTGAAAGCTGTCATTGCGCCCAGCAGCATCATACCTTCCATCCCCAATTGCATTACACCTGCACGTTCTGAGAAAATTCCACCAATGGTGGCAAACAGCAACACCGTCCCTGTGGACACACCAGCTTGAAGGATGATAATGGGATCCATGTTTTTACTCCTTCACCACGCGGACGATACGAATTCGATTTCTAAATAGAAAATCACTGGCAATCAGACACACCAGAATAATGCCCTGAATCATCTTTGGCACACCAGATGGTTGAATTTCACGGCCTGCCAGTATCAATGCTCCAAAAAGGATTGATACAACCACCACTAAAAATGGGTTAAGTTTTGCCAGCCAAGCGACAATAATTCCTGTAAAGCCATAACCCGGGGATATTGCTCCTTGCAAGCGGTGAACTACTCCCGATATTTCAGACATCCCGGCTAAACCAGCTAAAGCGCCAGATAGCATCATAACCAATACAACATTCCGTTTCATCCGGATGCCGGCATATGTCGCCGCTTTTGGATTGTCGCCGATGAGGCGGATTTCATATCCCCATTTCGAGCGGTTCAAGATAAACCAGACAATCACGACCGCCACCAGGGCAATGATCAAACCGCCATGTGTCGTTAACCCCCTGAATAAGGGAATCTCTTTCCCATAGTCTAACAAACGAGGCAGCCAGGCAGCTTTCGGGAACATCTTCGACATTTGGAAGCCGCCATCTGACCAGACTGCATAAATGAAAAAGTTGTTAAAAGCAACTGCAATATAATTCATCATCAGTGTCGAAATAACTTCATTGACATTGAACTTGGCTTTCAACCATCCAGGAATAAAGCCCCACAAAGCGCCAAAGATCATACCCGAGATCATCATCAAGAGAATGAATTGCCACCGGGGAGCATCCGCTGGAAGAACCGGAAGCAAAACAATAATGCTCGCGCCAAATGCCCCTAAATAGAACTGCCCCTCTGCCCCAATATTCCATAATTTCATGCGGAAGGCGACAGAACAGGCAAGACCAACCAGGATTAATGGGATGGCTTTTACCATTGTGTCTGAGAAAACCCCGATATCGCCAAAGCTCGCTTTTGCGATGTGACTATACGCTCTCCAGGGATCACCTCCCACCAACCTCAGCACAACCGCACCGATTAAGAGAGACACAACAATTGCCATAACCGTAATCAGCAAACTCTGCCACCACTTCAGCTCACTGATGCGTGGTTCAACCTTTATCCGGTATGGGAAGAAAAATTTTTGTGATTTGATTTCTGGAGTGGGTTCAGGCATCCTGGTTACTCCTCAGGTCTTCATTCTCAGAAAGCGAACCGATCATCATCAATCCGATCTTCTCTATGTTTTTTTCCTTCATTTCACCGACGATTTTGCCTTCATAGATAACATAGACCCGGTCACTCAACGCCAGTAATTCATCAAGCTCTTCTGATACGAGCAACACACCTGCTCCAGCTTCCCGCTGTACCAATAAGAGTTTGTGAACACCTTCAATTGCCCCCACATCCAAACCACGGGTTGGCTGCATGGCGACCATGAGCGCTGGTTTGCTTGAAATTTCTCTGGCAAGAATTACCCTTTGGAGATTTCCACCTGAAAGCAACCGGACGGGGGTCTTAATGGTAGGCGATAAAATTTCATACGCAGAACGAAGTTCGGTCGCGTATTTATCCGCCGCAATTTGATTTAAGGTCCATCCGCGTCCGATGGGATCTTTGTTATAAGACTTCATGATCATATTGTCAGTAAGGCTTAAATTCGGAGCAGAGCCAACATGTGTACGATCTTCAGGTACGTGTGAAATCCCTTGCAGTATAGAATCTCTTGGCTCTTTGTTGGTGACATCTTTGCCATGCAGGAATATTTTGCCAGTACAACATTTTCGTAAGCCCGTAATTACTTCTGCCAGTTCACGTTGACCATTTCCGGCAACACCTGCCAGCCCTACGATTTCTCCATGACGAACATTGAGATTGACTCCCCGCAGGGCAGGTAAACCTTTGTCATTCGTGCATTCGAGATCCCTGACCTCAAGAACCACTTCGCCGGGTTCTATTTCTTTTTTATCCAGTTCAAATACGATATCTCTACCAACCATGAGCTTCGCCAGATCGTTTACAGTCATCCCCTTCGGGTCCAACCCTGATCCTGTTACTTTACCGCGGCGCATAATTGTCAAACGGTCTGCAATATTCAATACTTCATTAAGCTTATGACTGATAAAAATGATTGATTTCCCTTGTTGGGTCATTTTTCTCAAGGTACCAATAAGTACTTCAATTTCAACCGGTGCCAGGACTGCAGTGGGTTCATCCAGAATTAGGATATCTGCACCCCGGTAAAGCATTTTAATAATTTCAACTCGCTGTTGTTCGCCAACAGAAAGTTGCCAAATTTTCGCGGTCGGGTCAATGGGTAAACCAAATTGCTCACCCACTTCTTTAATTTTCTTATCGAATTTCTGAAGCTGCATGAAAAACTGAGGGTCATCCAACCCCAACAAAACATTTTCTGTCACACTCTGGGTAGGCACAAGCATAAAATGCTGATGTACCATACCAATGCCAGCAGATATTGCCTGCCGAGGTGAGGAGAACTGTACTTTTTTACCATGAACCAATATTGTGCCAGAATCCTGCTGGTATAACCCGGCAAGAATATTCATAAGCGTACTTTTTCCAGCGCCATTTTCGCCGAGGAGGGCGTGGATTTCGCCTTTTCTCAAGGTAAAATCCACCTGATCATTTGCCAGCACTCCCGGGAATTGTTTATTTATCCCCTTCATAACGACAACTTCTTCAGGTGCAGTGTTTGTTTGCGGGAAATTTTCCATTTTTCTTCCGGTGCTGTGGAATTGAGAAACAAAGAAAGCCAGATCATCCAACGATGATCTGGCTTATTATACTTTATGCCTATTCAGGCAATTCGGCGGTGATGCCTTCAGCCCACCACTTCATGCAATATTTGCATGGAAGACCATACTCAGGGAATGCATCGAGGTCAACCTGTTCCAGCTTTTCGCCTTCAGGAACGACGATGTTACCCTTGTTATCTTTGATCGGTCCAGAGAACACATCAAAACGGTTGAATTCACCCTTTAACATCTGATCCAGGGTTTCACGAACAAGCGTAATAACTTCAGGATCAAGGTCAGCAACACCAGGGGTTAATTCTTGACCTTCCATGAAGCCATACAAGCCTAAAGCACCGGTTTCAGAATCAAAGTAATCCCAACCTGGTGTGTAAGTTCCATCAATAATGCCTTTGGCGATTCGGGCATATTCAGGACCCCAAACCCAGTATGGAGCGGTTAGACAGGCGTCTACTTTGCAGGAGCCGTACCAGTCATAGGTTACGCCCCATTTGCCTTTTTCCTGAGCGACATCGGCAACAGCCGGGGTATCTGCGCCCGTGAATACTACCTGAGCGCCAGCATCAAATAGTGAGGCAGCCGATTCTTTTTCAATTACCGGGTCGTGCCAGGTATTCAGCCAGCGGACATCCATGGTGCACTCAGGGCAGGTTTTCTTCATGCCCAGAGCAATGGCGTTACCCAAACGAAGTTCTTCGGGAATTGGGAATGTAGCCATATAGCCTAATTTCGGGTTGCCGTCTTTCTTTGCTCGAGCGCCAGCCAGCATACCAGCCAGGTATTTCATGTTTTCCATGGCGCCCATCAGGTTGCCAAAGTTGGTTGTGTTGGATTTAATTCCAGTCAAGTGGATGTAATAAGTATCCGGATACTCTCCAGCAACGACTTCCATGGGGTCCATGAAACCAAACGAGGTTCCAAAAATCAGGTTAAAGCCTTTTCGTGAAAGGCTTCGGAAAACCTGCTCGGAGTCTGCACCTTCAGGTACATTTTCAATATAAGCGGTGTGAACATTCGGGACATTCTGCTGAATATATTCAAGACCTTCATAGTGAGCCTGTGACCAGCCACCATCATTGTGGGGACCGATCAGGACCATGGCAATATTAAACTTGCCTTCTTGAATATCAGGAATCTGGAAAGCACCAGCTTCAGCAGGAGCAGCCGGTTCGACAGGTGCGGCGGGTTCAGCGGGAGCAGGCTCAGCAGGGGCAGCCGGCTCAGCTGGAGCAGCTGGTTCAGCAGGAGCGGCTGGTTCGGCAGGTGCCGGAGCAGGAGCCGCTGGTGCGCAGGCGACTAAAACCATCGTGGCTATTAGCATTACTGCGGCGATACGCCAAACAAACTTCGTATTCATGTATACTCCTCCAATTTCTGACTATTGTGGTTAGTGGGGTAGATAATATCCAAAAACTAAACTTCTGTGGTATTTCACCTCCTTTCCAAGAATTTATTAACTACAACCCTTCCAATGAACCTACTTAAATTAATACAGGAATATTTCGATTCATGTCAGGTGGATAAAAGTATTTTACACGATACCCGAAATTCATGCCTTTTTTTTGTGCTGTCCATTGAGACAATTCTATTAATTGTCTATACAATTTCAAAACCCCCGTACCATTCAGGTACGGGGGCATTTTATTAAGGTACGATCCAGGTTCCTGTCTCGCCACGAAGCGCTGCGCCAATGTGCGGCGGATCGGTTACGAGAGCTTGTTTGCCGCCATTTTCCAGGTACCATATGATCGCCTGGACTTTGGGCAGCATGGATCCTTTGGCAAAATGACCTTCTTCAATGTATTTCTTCGCTTCCGCGACTGTCATCTTATCGATCCACTTTTGATCGGGTTTGCCAAAGTTTATTGCAATCTTTTCCACAGCGGTGGAAATAACGAAGAGATCTGCGTTGATTTCCTGAGAAAGCAGACTGCTCGCAAAATCTTTATCGATCACAGCTGCAATTCCCAGGCATCCACCTTTTCCATTATCGATGACCGGAATTCCGCCACCACCAACAGTGATGACGCATGTACCTGCATCTAGTAATTCTTTGACCGCGTCGATTTCAACAACTTCCATTGGTATTGGGGATGCAACGACACGCCGCCAACCACGACCAGAATCTTCCACAACATTCCAACCCTGCTCTTTTTCGCGACGTTTGGCTTCTTCTTCTTCCATAAAGCCGCCAATGGGTTTGGTCGGATGCTCGAAAGCTTTATCGTTCTTGTCTACTTTAACCTGGGTGACCACGGTAGCCACAGATTTTTTTATTCCGCGTTGGATCAGTTCGTTTTGCAGGGTTTGTTGCAGGGCATAACCAATGGCTCCCTGGCTGTCTGCTCCGCAGACATCCAGCGGAACTTCATGCATCCCTTCGTATTTTGCCGCGATCTCTGAGCGACGGAGAATAAAACCAACCTGGGGACCATTCCCGTGACCAATAGCGACATCCCAACCAGCTTCGATCATATCAGCGATGTGTTTTGTCGTTTCAGCCGCTGCAAGATACTGGTCTTCGACCGTTACTTTTTTCGGATCGAGAATTAAGGAGTTACCACCAACTGCTACTACTGCTACTTTATTTGCCATTTCTATTTAATACCTTTCTAAATTATTAAACTACATTGTAAGCGCCATGACGGCTTCTTGTACGTGCATGCGGTTTTCTGCTTCATCGTACACAACAGACTGCGGTCCATCAATAACCTCATCTGTAACTTCAATATTCCTATCTGCCGGAAGCGGATGCATATATATGGCATCCTTCTTGGCTAGAGACATTCGCCTGTTATCAGTAATCCAGCTTTCGTATTTCTTGATAATCTTGGCACCTTCTTCAGGGTCAGGTGTGTGTACCATAGC
>CAZRKL010000048.1:0-9620 GCA_964600595.1 uncultured Leptolinea sp. | reverse complement strand
ATGGTTAAAAGATCAGCGAGGCATTGGAAAGGATGATAAACATCGCACTGCATATTCAAAACAGGGACGCGGGAAGCTTTCGCGACATCATTCAGGTATGTGTTACCTACTCCCCAATCAACATGTCGAATTGAGATACCATCGAAATAACGCCCAAAGATTTCACCAATTTCTTTGGGGGTGTCCCCATGAGAAATTTGAGTTGTTCTGGATTCAATAAACGCCGCGTGACCACCCAGATGAGCCATACCTGCTTCAAAAGAACCTCGCGTACGAGTGCTGCTGAAGAAAAACAGCATTGCCAAAACTTTATCGCGCAGATATGGGGTAAGCTCATTCAATGCACGTTTTCTTTTTAGATCCAGCGCGACGTCTAATACTGTTTCCACTTCCTCTTTCGAGAAATCAAGATCTCCGATTAGATCACGCCCGTGCAAATATGTTTGCATATAATCTACTCCTCTTCACAAAATGAATTTTATTCTGTGGCACCTAACACTAGCGCCAGCAATGCCATCCGCATGATGACTCCATTATAAGCCTCCTGCCAGTACCGTGACCACCGGGTAATATCAACATCCGTTGGAATTTCATCCATACGCGGCAGAGAATGGAGCAGGATCGCATCACTTTTTGCCTTTTTTGTCAGCAGTTCGCGGGTAATTTTGTAGTTGGCTGGCGTCAGTCCATGATCGCTGGCTTCTTGACGTGATTTTGTATAATCAGGTTGAACAACAGGTTCCACCAGGATTACATCAGCATCCGCAATTGCCTGCTCTACATGCTCAACTTCCCTGAAATTAACCGAGTATTGATTGAGTTCTTCTTTGAATTCCTTTGTAAGTGACATATCAGGAGGCGAAACAAAAGTAATGGGGCAATCGAACTGCGAAAGAGCATAACCCAAAGAATGCATTGTTCGCATGCGCATATCACCAACAGCGAGCCATTTTAAGCCGTCGATATGACCCTTTTCACGATAAACTGTGTACAGGTCCGTGAGAATTTGGGTTGGATGCTCACCCCAACCATCTCCGCCATTTATTATCGGTATGGATGCCCACTTGGCTGCTTCATGCGGGGCACCTTGCTGAAAATGACGCATCACAATAACATCGCCATAAAATTCCAGCATTTTCACAGTGTCTTTGATACTTTCCTGATAGAAATCGCCTGCTCGGGTCATTTTTGCATCTGAAAAGCCAGTTACATGCCCACCGAGGCGATGCATTGCTGCTTCATGCGCCAATCTGGTACGGGTGGATGGTTGATAAAAAGCTGTGACCAGAGTTTTGGAAGCCAACATATCACTGTTTTGACGGCTGCTAACGATGGGTTCCATTTCTTCTGCGATGTGAAATACATGGAAAAATTCCTGACGCTCAAATTCTTTGAGTGAGAGAATATCACGACCCAAAAAACTACGCATTGTATACCTCCTGCAGAAATGGTTTACTGCTGGTGACGCTAAGCTAATGATACAAAGGTGTTATTTGTTTTTCTCCGATCAGCCTCCTGTTCGTACCCCAAGTAGATTTCTAGATTGTTCGATTGAAGCAACATTCCGTAAAACATGAAATCTGAAATACCCGGGGAGAAAATATGAGTAGGAAAAACAGATTGCTTTATTCGAAGTATCAAACAACCGGGCAACAAACAAAAGAAGTCCATCACCCCGTTGGATTTCTAGTTCGCGGGCAATTTCTGATGTTGCATCCTTTACCCTGATCTCAGTATCAGAAAATGATAAGGGGGGTTGTCCCCGTTTTAACAGCAGGTCTAAGACAGAACCACTGAAATCTTTTGATAATTCTTCCAGAGGAATAATATCTGTCAATAAGATATCAACCAAATAAGCAACCGGGCGATTCTCTGCCCGTATTGTCCGCGATACTTGTATTAATTCTTCATTCGGATTAATGTCCAGGGCAGCAGCCAGTTCATCATCGGCAGAAATTATGTGAATTTTTAAATCTCCCATCGATACTTCAAGACCAATTCGATCTGCCAGGGTTTCAATACTCTCCAGTATTTCAAGACCGGTATCAATTATTTGAGATCTGCCTACCACAAATGTGCCAATCCCCTGCCTTCTGCGAATGAGACCCTGACTCTCAAATGAACGCATAGCTTCTCTAAGTGTTGCTCTGGAAACACCCATCTGCCGCGCCAGCAATGGTTCTGTGGGCAGTTTCTCGCCAGGCTCTTTTTGAGAGATCAGATTTGCGAGACTAGCACGCAAATTTTCATAAGGGTGATTTTTCTTTGTTTTTTCCATCATATCATTCCACAAGTTTAATGAATTGCATGGTGTTTACATCTACAAGGCCTTTATCCGAAATTCGAATGTCAGGAATAACGACTAAACCCAGCAAACTTAATTGCATGTTGGGATTATTCAATTCACATCCACATTCCATGAAACCGGCAAGCACATTCGCAGCTTTACGGGCTACTGCCTGTCCACTATCCCCTGACATCAACCCCCCAATTGGTAATTCCACCAAACCTGTTATCTCTCCGGCAATGATTACTACCTGTCCTCCGCCACACTCAGCAAGCGTATTAACAGCTTTAGCCATGCAGTCATCATCTGTACCAACAACAATCAGGTGATGGCTATCATGGGCAACCGTCGTTGCAACAGCACACGGGCGGCTGAATCCAAATCCCTGCACCAGACCAAGTTGTATGACTCCGCTATTCTTATGTCTTTCAACCAGGGCAACCTTGGCCAGGTCACGCTTTAGGTCAGCTCGAATTTGCCCATCCTCAACCTGGATGGTGGATTTAATGCGTCGGGTAGGTGCTTGATTTTCGATGATCCCGATGATATTTACTTGAACCTCTCCTGACTTTTCAGTCTGGATAATGAAATCTGCCGGAGTAACTGGATACGGAATATGAATTGACTTTTTTGCCCAATCAGGGAAATGATACTCAGGCAGATCAATCAATATATGCCCTGCCTGGCTGATCACCTTTCCCTGAGAAATTACCATTTCTACCGAGAAGTCATTTAAATCAGGAACCAGAAGGATATCTGCAAATCTGCCGGGTGCAATTTGTCCGAGTTGATTTGCTAAACCAAAATGCTCGGCAGTATTGATGGTTGCCATTTGGATCGCGGTAACTGGATCCAGACCCTGCTCTACAGCGTGCCGGATTACCCGATCCATGTGACCTTCGTTGAAAAGGGTATGGGAATGTGAATCGTCTGTACAAAGGATGAAGTTCCTGGGATTTTGTCCATGTTCTGTTACAGCTTTTACCTGGGTTGCTACATCATGCCATGCCGAACCATACCGCATCATTACTTTCATGCCCTGCCGGGCACGTTGGATTGCATCTTCGGTTGTGGTTCCCTCATGGTCATCTTCAGCACCACCAGCAGCGTACCCGTGGAATGGTGTTCCCAAATCTGGAGAGGCGTAATGGCCGCCAACGGTTTTCCCGCTTCCTACTGTCAGCTCAATTTCCTGAAGCATCTTTTCATCTGAATGCGCTACACCCGGAAAATTCATCACTTCGCCTAATCCAATGATCCCATCCCATGTCAAAGCTTCAGCAATATCGGCTGGAGTAAGAGTTGCGCCTGGGGTCTCCATCCCCGGCGCGGATGGGACACAGGAAGGTACCTGAACCCACACGTGGATGGGTTGAATAGCCGCTTCATCGCGCATCAATTTGACACCACTCAGCCCAAAAACATTGGCAATTTCGTGTGGATCAATAAAAATTCCGGTCGTTCCATGCGGGATTATTGCCCGAACAAATTCGGTGACTGTCAGCATGCCCGACTCAACGTGCATATGACCATCCAGAAGACCGGGAACCAGATACTTGCCCGCAGCTTCAATCACTTTTGTCGTGTCACCGATCGAATGCCCGGCGTCATCGCCTACAAAAGCGACCTTGCCATCAATCACTGCAACGTCAGTTTCCGGGATAATCTCACCAGTCTGAACGCATACCCATCGACCATTCCGAATGACAAGATCGGCAGGCAGTCTTCCCATCGCACAATCCACTCGGCGTTTACGGTCCTGGATGTTGATTGATCCCATCATGTTTACCCTCCAACCAGTCTAAGCGCAGCTTTATTGTGTTTTTGAATCAGCTTTTGGGTATCGATAGTGGTGATTCTGCCCTTCTCAACGATGATTTTGCCATGAACAATGGTGTAATCTGATCTTTGAGGTGCACAGAAAACAATCGCTGAAACCGGATCATGCATAGCGCCTGCGTAATCAATTTTGTTCAGATTAATGGCGAAGAAATCAGCGCATTTTCCCGCTTCAAGAGAGCCAATGTCATTTCTACCCAAAACAGACGCTCCACCGCGGGTTGCGATTTCCAAAGCATCTCTGGCTGTCATGATGGGAAGGGGCGGATTTGATGAAAGCGACGCTCCCATGACACCCGCGCGGACTCTGGCTAATAGCATCGCCTGCCTGGTTTCTTCCAACAGATGCGATCCGTCATTAGAGGCTGAACCATCCACTCCTAAGCCTACTTTAACACCTGCTTTACGGTAATCCATAATGGGGGCGATTCCGGATGCCAGGCGCATATTCGATGACGGGCAGTGAGCTACCCCGGAACCGGTTTTCGCATAAACCTGGATTTCGGTTTCATTAACATGGACCGAATGTGCAAACCATACATCCTCTCCAACCCAATCCAGTGACTGCATATACCCCAATGGACGATGACCGAATTTTTCAAGACAAAACACTTCTTCGTCCTGTGTTTCAGCCAGATGCGTATGAAGATGAACTTGATATTTGCGCGCCAATTTTGCTGATTCACGCATCAACTCACCGGTTACGCTAAATGGAGAACATGGAGCCAGAACAATCTGGGTCATGGAACCCGGTTTTGGATCGTGATATTTCTTAATTAATCGTTCGCTATCGGCAAGGATAAATGATTCCGAGTCAACCACACTATCCGGAGGCAACCCTCCTTTACTTTCCCCCAGGCTCATGGATCCTCGCGAAGCATGCAAACGAAGACCCACTTCGAGGGCGGCCAGTATCTCATCATCCAGCTTTGAACCATTCGGGAAAAGGTAAAGATGATCTGATGCCGTTGTACACCCCGACAATGCAAGTTCGGTTAGCGCGGTTTGGGTGGAGATGTAGATGTCTTCAGGGGTCAATCTCGCCCAAATGGGATAGAGGGTTTTTAACCAGTGAAACAAGTTGGCGTTTTGAGCTTCAGGAATTACGCGAGTTAAGGTCTGATAAAAATGATGATGGGTATTCACCAATCCCGGCAGAATAATGTGATCAGTCAGGTCAAGGACCTGGTCTGCGGTATCCGGTAATTCTGAAGTCGGTGCCACTGTTTCAATGAAGCCATCACGGACAAAAAGACCACCATCCGGAATTTCCCGGCGGTGGTCGTCCATCGTTACTAACGTGTGGGCGTGCTTGACTAATAAGGTAGCCATATGCCTCTAATAAATTATTGGAAGATAAGTTTTAATATAACAACATCAAATTCCTTTGTCAATTGTCTGACAATAGAAAGGCAGCCAATTTGTAATTAGAATTGAGTTACATTCTTCTGATTTCCTATCTGCTCTTCAATGATGTTGTATTCTTGTGGTCAACCATTCTGGCAATTTCATAATTAAAAATTATCCTGCCGGGCTCATCTTCGCAGATTTTAGAGTATTCTGAAGAAGCATCGCAATGGTCATTGGACCCACCCCGCCTGGAACAGGTGTTATCCAAGATGCTGCTTCTTTTGCTTCATCGAATGCCACATCACCAACCAGGCGGTAACCTTTCGGTCGGGTAGGATCATCTTTATGATTTATTCCAACATCAATAACCACAGCACCCGGTTTAATCCAATCGCCTTTGACCATTTCAGTTTTCCCAATAGCTGCTACCAGAATATCCGCAGAACGGACTACATCCGCGAGATTCTTTGTCCGGGAATGGCAGATGGTGACAGTTGCATTTGCCCGAACCAGTAATAAAGCAACTGGCATCCCCACAATATTCGACCTACCGAGGACAACTGCATTTTTCCCTTCAGGATTAATCCCGGCTTCTTCCAGTAAGACCATGCATCCAAAGGGAGTACACGGTATGAAGAGGGGATCTCTTCCCTTCTGCGCTAACCTGCCGATATTTAATGGATGAAAACCATCAACATCTTTCTCAATTTTTATTTCCCGTAATACCCGCTCTTCATCCAACCCGGATGGTAATGGCAATTGCACCAAAATTCCATTGACCCTCGGATCAGCATTCAATTTTCTTACCAACTCTTCAACTTCTTCCTGTGTTGCTGTCTCTGGCAGGTTGTAACCAAAAGAAACGATACCTGCATCATTACATGCTTTTTGTTTATTTCGAACATACACCTGTGATGCCGGATTTTCACCTACCAATACAGTTGCCAAACCAGGTGCAGCATTACCCGCTGCGATCCATTCGATTGTTTCATTTTTAACTTTTTCTCTAATACGTTCAGCAATTTTCGCCCCATCAATAATATTTGCAGTCATTATTTCTCCTTTTCCCACATTCTTAATGTCTCTTTCTTAATCATAGATTATCAGTGATGTTTTTTCAACCAATTTTGATTTATGTTATGATTAACCCGCTTCATAAAACAAATTACGATCTCATTTTTTGGAGAATAATCAATGAGTAATATCTGTGTTATTGGAACGGGATATGTTGGACTGGTCACCGGAACCTGCTTTGCTGATTTGGGCAACCAGGTAACTTGTCTGGACATTGATCCTGACCGCATTGAAAAACTACATAAGAATATTATGCCCATCTACGAACCAGGATTAGAACAGCTGGTAGCTCAAAATGTAAAAGCGGGCAGACTTACCTTTACAACGAAATATGCAGAAGCATTAAAGGATGCCCAATTTGCATTTATCGCGGTTGGAACGCCATCAGGTGTGGATGGAGAAGCAGATCTGCAGTATGTCCGCCAGGTTGCAGAAGCAATTGCTGACCTGGTTGAACAACCGATTATCATTGTAAATAAATCCACCGTACCAGTTGGCACCGGTGACTGGGTAGCCGATGTAATTATCAAACGGCGTACTGGAAAACCGTTGGATTTCCAGGTAGTTTCAAATCCAGAATTTTTGCGCGAAGGGTCAGCCATCAATGACTTTATGATGCCTGATCGTGTTGTTCTTGGTTCGGTAAACCCTGCTGCCGCGGAAGAATTGGCAAAGCTTTATGCTCCACTTCGTTGCCCGATTCTCATCACTGATCTTCGCACCGCTGAAATGATTAAATATGCATCCAATGCATTTCTAGCAACTAAAATTTCGTTTATTAATGAGATAGCCAGTATCTGCGAAGAACTCGGCGCAGATGTAACCATGGTTTCACGGGGAATGGGCTTGGATAAACGCATTGGACCCAACTTTTTAGATGCCGGGCTTGGTTGGGGTGGATCATGTTTTCCGAAGGATGTTAAAGCTCTTGCACACATGGCAGTTTTACACGGCACCCATCCACAACTATTGCAGGCAGTGATGGATATCAACCGCAACCAGAGGCGGAGAATCGTCCTAAAACTACGCAAGATACTGGGTACATTGAATGACAAAACCATTGGAGTCTTAGGATTATCGTTTAAGCCTAATACAGACGATATCCGGGATGCACCCGCTCTTGAGGTAATATATCTACTAGAAAATGAAGGGGCACGAGTTCAGGCTTATGATCCACAATCCATGGATCTGGTTAAAAAAGTGGATAAGAAAATCAAGCTGTGCGACAATCCTTACGATGTAGCCAAAGATGCAGACGCCCTTATTCTGGCAACTGAGTGGAATGAATTCAAGCAAATAGATTTTTCAAAGATAAAATCTGCAATGAAGAATCCCGTCATAATTGATGGTCGCAATTTATATGATCCTGATACTATGAAGAAAATTGGATTCACTTACCACGGCATCGGACGTGGTAATAAGAATAATCACGATTAACCCTTTTATCCAATAAAAAAAGGACTTCCGCTTATCGGAAGTCCTTATTTTGTTACCACCGGGCATGATGCTCTTCAGCCCATCCTGGAATTCGTTCAATCGAGTAATTCACTCCATTTTCATCCTGAATTATTCCATCATAATATCCTATCATTTGGTGAACCTCTGACCACAGGATTAATGCATCTGTTTTGGCTACTCTTTCAAAAAATGGTTTAAAAGTGAGATCAATCAGGTTTGATTTGTTCGATTTCATCTTCCAGGGTTTCATGAAGTTTTGAGGGTCATACTGAAACTGTATCTCTTCACCAATCTTAATTAATTTCCCATTCAAGACAATACCGTTTTCGGTAAAACCGGTCCCATCAGTCCATTTTCCACCAAGATTTATGCCTACGGTATTTGAACCAGATTTTCCTGAGAACGCTCCCCAATTCCAGGAACTCGAATATTTCCAAACTCCCCTGCCAAAATCCAGACATCCAAAACAATCATCCCCCGAAAAACTAATTTGAGTATTTCCCATAATCAGTTTTCCCGATGCAGGCAGACATTCTTGTTTGGATGTGAATTGAAAGCGCGATTGGCTCCAAGGGATAACCACATTCAAGGTTTCGTGATTCGCCGGTCTTGTTACGGTAAAAATTGCTTCAAATGGTTTTCCACCGAACTCCGGGGTCTGAACCTGCAGTTTTATCTCCCCATCCTTTTCAATGAATTCAACGAACATATCCTTGTGATTAAAATGAAGGGATTCCCCGACATACTCGGGCATGTCAAAACCTTTACCAAAAGGAGACATGATTGTCTTCTCGTAGTATTCTTTTGTTTCAAAATCCAGAAAATAGATAAAGGCTAACCCCATGTAATCAACATTAGATAAAGTCACAGAAAACAAATGGGTGGGGGATGTGATACACCAGTAATTCCATGCCTTCTTTCTTAAAGGGTGTCCTTTGAGATTGCATCGATGAACCGGAAAACGAGACCATCCTTTTGCTGATGGATTCAAGTCTCCCCTTGCATCACAAAGATCCACAGGTTGATTTAACTCCACCTCGTGTGTAGTATTCATTTTCCCTCCATAAGAAATTTATACGGAATTTTCTGGAATTATTACTGATTAAAAAATACTGCCGCCCAAACCTGCCAGTTTTGGAGCACCTCTCTGGTGGCAACTGCCTGCTGGGTGGGCTGGGGAGTGTAATTTTTATCAGGGATCATGATAATTGGATGGTCCCCAGGCCGAGCCATGAAAGCTTCTTCCCTTGCCCATTTTTCCACTGCCGCATCTGAGTTGGCGAAACTGATCTGAGTTTGAAGGGCTTGTTCTGTAGTTTTGAGTACCGCAACTTGAGTGGCAATAACATCGCGCTCTGCAGACAAACGTAAATATGTTTCCACCCGATTATTCATATCAAGTAGAAGGTAAGCCAGGAAGATTAATCCCAGCACTGCAAGAGCTTTTTTCCCGCTGGAGATAAAGCTTTTCATAAACCAATGTTACTCCATGCTTTTGGGGGATGCAAGTTGTTTACCAAGAAAAAACCTCGCTTTCGCGAGGTTAGTGCCGAAGGAGGGATTTGAACCCTCACGAGGATAATCCCACTACGCCCTGAACGTAGCGCGTCTG
>CAZRKL010000047.1:0-16780 GCA_964600595.1 uncultured Leptolinea sp. | reverse complement strand
AAACCATCTTTATTCAAATTCTGTGTTTCACTAGTTTCAATGTGTTTTTTTAGAGGTTGGATGGAAACATTACCTTTTGAAATGTCTTTATCTGCGAGAATATGGAAAGCGGGAGGTCTGGGGGGTTCTATTCCAGTGGATAGCATGGCAGCGGTCAATATTTGACTGATTTTTATTAAATCGGTTTGATTTCCAAACCACAAATTGTAATCATCTGGAGATACCTTGATTAAAAAATCAGACAGAGAGGATTCGGAATTTTCAAGTAGCTCCTTGTCTTGTAGCGCAGCAATCATTTGGTTGAGAATGTCAGAAAGAGACGACTCTTCAGGCAGCCACGAAAACAATTTATTTTCCAGAGATTTTTCTAATAAGTTTTCTAATTGTTGCAATAGGTCAGCCATGGTATTACCTTTGATGTTAATTATACCTAAGGTGTTCCTGATGGGTTCGATTTGGTTGATTGAAGTATAACTACACGGAGGTAATATCACCTGTTCGTGCATTTACGAGTGCGATTAAATCCGTTTGACGTATGCGGATATTCAATTCCCGTTGTCCGCCTGATATGTGAATCCACTCGTAAAGCAGCACAGTCTCGTCTATGATCACCTGAAAACCACGATTGATTAAAGCCAGAGGAGAAATCCCACCTGTAAGCAATCCGGTTATTTTTTCAGCTTCATTTTGCGAGCAAATTTTTACCTTTTTATCACCCGAAATACGCGCCAGTTTTTTAACTTCCACTTCAAGGATACTGGGAACCATTGCGAGTATATATTTACCGGGCATGTCTCTCTCAACTACGATTGTTTTGTACACAATTTCTGGGGAGACTCCAAGCAGATCAGCCGTCTCAATTCCGCTATGCTTTTCAGAGTTTAATTGAAATACAGAATAGCTGATATTTTTACTATCCAGTAATCGGGTTATATTGTTTTGCATACTAATCCACCAGGTATATTGGATTGGATAGTATCCACGTCCTTCGTTTACCCAAATAAGAACGCCACACTTCCACGCGATAAACCCCGGGAGTAGTTGTTGTGTAGGCACAACGGTCAGCGCCTTTCCACCGTTGAATTACCTTCCCGTTTCTGAATAATAATATTTTCCCTGGCGCGGGTGTACTGATTTGTATTGTAATACCCTGGGAGCAGGGAATTTCTTCGCCCATTCCGCACGAGCCAGAATTCCCCTGCGCGCTAAAGGAAAAACCGTTGGATGGATGTATAAGATCATAGCCAATGAAACAACTACCTTTTTGTAATGCAGAAAATATCAGTTTTTTGTCTGATTGCAGCCTGCCAGTAAGAGGTTTTGGTAAGATTACGTGATTGTTAAGAGCCCGAAAATGGTAGCTGTAAGGGTATATCTTCTTTTTAATAAAGCCGATATTTTTATTTAACTGGTGTGCATCGGCTCCACAGATTCCTACAGTTCTTAATCCTTTATTTAGTAGACTATCCCAGATTTCGATTGTTTTAGGGTGTGGTGAGTGGGCAAGGTGATCGGGAAATAACGCGTAAAACACAGCTGCCAGTCCATTAGGACTTCTGTGTTTTATTTCGCTCATACCATTCCATAACTCTAATCCGGTAAAACCATGGATTGACCAATCCACCCATGAAATATCCGGTTCACCAAATGAAGGCAAATCCGATTCTACCGGATGCGCAATGAAGGATAATCCATCATCGTTATGAATTGAATCTAATAATGCTTGATGGTCAGATGCCAGATGAGCGTAATCTTTTGCAGGATTGAAAATCAATAAGTGGTTTTTTTGATCCTGATCCAATGGATCATGCACCTCTTCTCCTGTAAGGACCAAAATCGATTTATTTCCAAAATTATAGTAACGCTCCAAACCTCTTGGATATACGTTGTGGTCGGTGATGATGATTACATCAATTCCACAATCTGCTGCTGTTTTTGCAATCTCGGCGTATGATCCGGTTCCATCGGACAAAGTCGAATGAATGTGTACGTTCAAAAGAATCTCTTGCATATGCAGAATAATTTATCACAGTTTGCCTGGATGTGCACGGTATTCCACAATCTTGAATATGTGGTTGACGAAAAAGCACGAAGGTGGGTATAATTCGGAGGTTATTAGTCTCAGGAGGAACACGTGGAAAAATACTTCGATATTGCGCTGATCATCGTTTCAATCGCTCTGATTACCAGCATTGTATTACAGAATAAAGGTGTAGGACTGGGTGGTCTAACCGGCGCAGATACCGGCGGCATCTTTACAGCACGGCGTGGAATAGAAAAAACTTTGTTTTTAGTAACAATCGGTCTGGCAGTTGTTTTTGCTATATTAGCCATTGTTACCGTTGTTATTTCCAATTAGTATTCCTCTCATTCCCGGAGAGGGCGAGAATTTAGTAATACCTGGGGCGCCTCAAAATACGAAAGGCGCCTTTTAATATATGAAAAAACTTCGCTGGCAAATCCTCATCATTTTATTAACTGGTTTGTTTGTTGGAATACTTCTTCTGACGCAACAACCACAAATACAGCAATCAGCCAATCAACCTCAGACCGGGGGAACTTATACCGAAGCTATCATTGGCAGCTTCCAAAGGCTAAACCCGCTGCTGGATCAATATAACCAGGCTGACAGGGATGTAAACAGGTTGTTGTTCTCATCCTTAATCCGCTTTGACGCAGAAGGTAGCGCAAGACCAGAATTGGCAGAATCATGGGGAGTGTCAAAAGATGGCATGACCTATAACTTTTCCATACGCGACAACGCGACCTGGCATGATGGGGTGCCCCTTACTGTTGATGACATCATATTTACAATAGAGATGATGCGGGCTGATGAATCTATCATCCCATCAGACGTTGAGACATTCTGGGAACAGGTTACTATTCAAAAATTGGATGATTACAATATACAGTTCAGGTTGCCTGAACCATTTGCACCATTTCTTGATTATCTGAGTTTTGGAATCTTACCGAAACATCTTTTGGAAAACCAGAGTTTCAACCAGATCGTCGAATCAACATTCAATCTGCAGCCAGTGGGTAGCGGTCCGTATAAGTTGGAACGATTAATTGTAGAAAACAATATTGTGGTGGGCGTTGCTCTTACTCAAAACAATGAATATTTCCTTGGAAAGCCATATATCGAGCAGGTTATCTTCCGATACTATCCTGATGCAGCCTCTGCATATACAGCCTATCTCGATAAAGAAGTTCAAGGGATTGCTCAAGTTACAGCAGATATACTACCTCAGGTACTCACGCAACCCGATCTGTCAGTCTATACAGGCAGACGCCCCGAACTATCCCTTGTATTATTGAACTTAAATAATCCCAAGGTGGAATTCTTCCAGGATGTGAATGTGCGCTGGTCTTTAATGAAGGGCGTAAATCGATCCTTCATCATCAATAGGATCCTCAATGGGCAGGCGATTGTGGCTGATAGTCCAATTCTTCCTGGTAGTTGGGCACATTACGCCGACACACCGATTGAATACGATCAGGAAGGCGCCATTAATCTGTTAAAGAGTTCAGAATACACGTTTGAGCAAGAGGCGGATCTGGTTCGAGCAAAAGATGGTGTTTACTTGAGATTTACTTTGGCGCACCCGGATGATCCTTTGCATACCCTGATTGCACAATCACTACAGAAAGATTGGAATCAATTAGGTGTGGAAGTCACCCTTGAGCCCATGCCATATGAAGTTCTCATTGATGAGAGGCTGGTACAGCGTAATTATGAAGCAGCACTGGTGGATATCAATTTAAACCGTTCACCTGATCCTGATCCATACCCATTCTGGGATCAAGCTCAAGCAACGGGTGGGCAGAATTACTCACAGTGGGACAATAACGCAGCCTCTGAATATCTTGAGCAGGCGCGGATTAACTTTGATATTTCAGAAAGAATTCGGCTATACAACAATTTCCAGGTAGTATTTAAAAAAGAGATGCCGGCAATATTGCTCTATTATCCCGTTTACTCCTACGCTGTAGATAGTAAAATTCAGGGAGTTCAAATGGGTCCAATTTATGATCCCAGTGACCGTTTGGACAGTATCAAAGACTGGTATTTGATTATACGACGTGGTACTCAACCCGAAGAAACCGCAGTACCATAGGATAATGTCAAAATTTCGACCTTTTACGACATTGGGGGATGATGGGCAGAGCAGTCTGCTCGGTCGTGGACGATATTCTAAATCAGATCGACGTTTTGAAATATTAGGCACACTTGATGAATGCTCAGCAGTAATCGGTGTAGCCAAGTCGTTAATTGATCTACCTGAAGTAAAAGATATCCTCACCCAGGTCCAGAGAAATCTCTACCAGATTATGGGTGAGATTTCTATCAATACCGAAAAAAACCTGAATCTTCCATCTTTCAGTGAAAGCAAACTGACAGAAATTGAGGAAATAATTCTAAAATTAAATCAAGAAACAAAACTACCTGAGGGTTTTGTTATTCCTGGCGATACACCCCAACAGGCATATCTTGATCTTGCGCGAACCGTTGTTCGAAGGGCAGAAAGGCGGATCATTCCATTGTATGATTCCGGCGAATTGGAAAACATTGTAATCAGAAAATATATCAACAGGTTATCGAGCTTGCTTTATCAAATGGAATTGTCTGTAAACGCCAGACATGGACAGGAAAAGCCAACCATGGCTAAAGAAAAATAAATGGGAAACCAAGTGGTTTCCCATTTATTACCTATTGGGCTAATGCGCGGTCAATTTCTGCATTAAAGTTACCGTCTTCAACGAGAACATTGTTCACATACACGCTTGGAGTAAACCGAACGCCGCGTTGATCCCCCTCTTTTTGCGATTCTTGAACCTGTGAACGGAATTTGCCCGATGCATAACATTTATTAAACTGATCTTGATCAAATTCGATCAACTCGGCATATGCTTTCAACCGTTTATCTGAAAAGTTGCCAATTTCTTCTCCTGTCAGATTAGCAAAAAGAATATCATGGTATTCCCAAAACTTGTTTTGTTCTGATGCACAATATGCTGCCGCTGCTGCCCGGTCTGATTCAGGTCCAATCACCCGATAGGGATGATATGTCAGGTACACTTTACCTGAATTAATATACTGATCAATGATGATTGGTTCATAATTCTCTGCAAATGATTTACATGCCGGACATTGAAAATCAGAATAAACATTTACTTTTACCGGCGCATTTGGATCACCCATGCTCATCCCTACTGCTTGAGGACGGGGGATTGGGGCAACTTCAACAATTTCCCCGATGCTTTGTAAACTTGGAAGAATAATTATCGCCGATATAACAATCGCGGCTAGAATAATTACACCAAATATTACAGCTTGATTTCTTTTTCTGGAGATTTGTTGTTTCCTGCGATACTCGTCTTTTTTACCCATAATTCCTCTCAAGAATGAAACAATATTAGTTACTATTCTCTCATGTTGAAATATGGATGTAAAGCGCTTGTATCTGGTTAAATTTTTTGAATATATACAGGATAGCTCTCATCAATTTGGATAAAGCCATTCTGTTTATACAGTTGCAACGAAGCTTGATTATCTGCCTGAGTATTAACTGTCACTTTCATAATCCCCATTTGGGCAAACCGTTTTAACATATTTGACAGCAACATCTGTCCGATTGATTTTCTTTGGTAAGACGGGAGAACTGCAATTCGTGCCAGATGGGCTGTATCGCCGATCAAATTACTTATCTGATAAGCTATAAGATGGTTTTCTGCATCGTATGCCACCGTGCAATTGATTGCATGTTTATAAGCGATTTCTATATCTTCTTTTGTGAGTTGCCAAAGGGGGGTAAAACATTGCTTGTCAAGTTCATACACATCAAGCAGGTGATGACTCTCCATATCTTGAATTTGAATATCCTGAGGGGGTAGACGCAAGGGTCTGGTTGCCCAGTTGTTTTTCTCCAAAACAACGACATCATTCTCTTTTTGAAAACCGGAATTAATTATCAGGTCCTGATACCAATCACTTAAGCAAATTGTATAAATGGAAATGATGTCTTTTTTCCGAAGTATTTGAATTGTCTCTTGAAGTAATTTCTCCCAGGCTGCTTTGGTTGAATGGAAGGAATTTCCAGCATAGCAGCGGATCCAGACCTCTTTTGCTTCGGTATGCGGGCAGACTAACAAAGCAATAAGATCATCCCTGAACCAACAACCGAGATAAGGCTGAACACCCAGCCAGTCTATTGGAAGCCGCCAATCCAGATGCCTGTGAGAAAACTGGGCTGTTTTTAAAAAATCCAAAACCAGAGAAGAATCGCTGGTTTGGATTGGTTTTACTTGAAAATCGTCATCTAGCATATGGGATTAGTATGTAATCTCCAGCAAACCTTCAGCGATGGATCGCAGTTTTCCAGCATCCAATTCACTCAAGCGCTTCGCTAATTCCAGGTATGGTTCATTAATTGACTTCGCGACAAATTCTTGTATCTCGGCTGGGTATGCGCCCACACTGCCAACAGTTTTTTGATGCCGGTACCATTTACCAATTTGTCCATGACGATCAGCAACAATACTGATGTTCTCATTTAGTCCAGCCAGCATCTGTTCCAGCAATGGCAACGGAATTGATTCCTCACCTAATTCATATCGATTAAGTTGATTCTCATCCAATTCCATCTGACGGGCATAAGCTTCCAGCGATAACCCCGCGTTCTGCCGAAGCTGCCGCACAGTGATTCCGATTACCCGATTGCGGAGAGGTAATAATGCAGCTGTATTCAGTGTAAATCCGGGATGTTCAGAAATTACAGTGTTTCCCCAGAAATGTTCCAGGGGTACATCCAAAAAGAATGCCAGAACCTCCAGTTGCGGGAGGGTGGGCATTACTTCACCTAATTCAAAATTCTTATACTCTTCAGGGCTAACCTGCAATACCCGCGCGCATGCTGCCTCGGTTTGACGGGCAGATTTTCGGGCATCCATCATCAGGATCCCAATTTTCTTTGTTCTAAGCGAAAGTGCTTTTTGTAGCGTGCTCATGATCACCTTTTCCTTCTCAACTGGATTATGCAGGAATGTGCATGATGATATACCAGATGAGAATGCAATTATTGTACCAATAAAAATCCTCTGATGATATTATGCATTATTTTCTTCTCTGTGCAAACAAGTCAGTTCGACCTGCGCCAAAGACATCAGCTCCTAACTTGAACCCATATGATTCCAGGCGGGGAGTGAAAATCGGTCTTATGCCGGTTGGTTTTAACTCTCCAATAACGTTTCCATTCTCTCCCACGCCAGTCTGTTCAAACTTGAAAATATCTGTTAATACAACCGTATCGCCTTCCATTCCGGCCACTTCTGTTATGGCAGTAACTTTACGGGAACCATCTTTGAGGCGGGATAGTTGCACGATCAAATCTATGGCTGCTGCTACCTGCTGTCGGATTACCTTTAACGGCATATCGATTCCAGCCATCATGCACATGGTCTCAAGCCTGGAAATTGTATCTCGGGGGGAATTTGCATGCAGCGTGGTGATTGAACCATCATGACCGGTATTCATCGCCTGCAGCATATCAAAGGCTTCTCCGCCGCGTACTTCACCTACTACAATCCGGTCTGGTCTCATGCGTAACGCGTTGCGAACCAAATCTCGTATTGTCACGATCCCCAAACCTTCCACGCTGGGTGGTTTTGTCTCCAGGCGAACTACATGTTCCTGTTGCAGACGTAGTTCAGCAGCATCCTCAATGGTTACTATCCGCTCATTTTCGGGAATATAACTTGAAAGCACATTCAATAAGGTTGTCTTACCAGTGCCGGTTCCTCCAGATACGATAATGTTAAATTTGGAAAGAACACACGCCCTTACAAATTCAGCCATATTCGCAGTTATCGTTCCTAATTGAATTAACTGATCTATGGATAGTTTTCCTTTGCCAAACTTACGGATGGTTAAACTGGGACCGTCAAGGGCGACCGGAGGAATAATTGCATTTACCCGTGATCCATCCGGTAATCGGGCATCAACCATGGGGCTGTCAGGATCCACCCGCCTACCCAATGGCATGATGATCCGCTCAATAACTCGCATGATGGCTTCATTATTTTCAAATTTGATGTTTGTTTTTATCACTCTTCCGTTTTGCTCTATATATACCTGGTCAAATCGATTAACCATGACTTCGCTGATATCCGGATCGTCGAGAAGCGGTTGTATGGGGCCAAATCCAAGGAAATCATCCATTATTTCTCTGAATAATTGCTCCCGGATTGTCGTAGTCAAAGAGACATTTAATTGCTGGTAGCTTTCTTCAAGAGTCTCTGAGATGATCTGCCGCCGAAGATCGATCGGCGGTGAAGAAAGCTCCATCTCTCTTGCGACCTTCTCAATTAGGAATCGTTTGAGTTTTGCGAAGTTTTCGGGTGTTATGCCTGATATTACCGAGGGATTGGGATTATTCATTTCGTTTCAGATGATTTCACCAGGTCTGATACTGGAATCAACCACACGATCTGGTCTTTATTTAGTGTGAGAAATTTACATTTGTAGAGCGGTTCTCCTCGGGAATCCAATATTGTGGCATCGGTAACCGCCACAAATTGGTCAGAACGGTTGAATTCATCCTTCAAACGCTCATCCGGTTTCATATAAACCTCACCCTGAATTCGGTGCGTGAGGGTTTGTATTATGGCTGAGACTGACCTTTTTGGTACTACATTCGTGAATATCTTTCCTTTTTCATCAAAATCCTTAAAATTTGACATTATTTTCATCCTTAATCAACAGAGTGCTCTATTTTTGGCATCAGGTAACCCAATCCTGAACGGGTAAGGATTAATTCAGGCTCTTTAGGATTGGATTCCAGCTTTTGCCTTAATCTTGCGATCGTTACCCATAAGATTTCTCGGTCATCTTTATACTGTGGACCCCAGGTAGAAGTTAATAATTCATCGGCAGTAACAACCTTGCCCAGGTTCTTTGCAAAGTGAATTAGTAATCGATACTCTGTTGCGGTGAGCTGAACCTGTTTATTCTCTTTATAAACTTCTGCTTTTCCAAAGTCTATCTTCAAAGCGTCGTTGATGAAACAACTGTTTCTTTCTTCATGAAAAGGTCGTGATGTTCTTCGGAGCACAGCCCTGACCCGTGCAAGCACCTCAGTGGCAGAAAAGGGTTTTACGATGTAATCATCGGCACCAATGTTTAAGCACTTCACTTTATCTTCTTCTGCTGCCCTGCCTGTGAGCATGATGATGGGGACAGATGAAAACTGCCGAATGCGTTCGCTGGCAGTAATGCCGTCTAATTTCGGCATCACTATATCCATGAGGATAAGGTCTGGCGGATTGTTGACCACCCTCTCTATCGCGTCCATACCATTGGAAGCTGTGGATACCTGGTATCCTTCGGTAGCCAGGTTAATTTGTAATAACCTGAGATACCTGGCTTCATCATCGACTACTAATATACTTGTCGCCACAGTTCACACTCCTCGTTCTTGAATGTTCGCAGGGATGGGTAATAGAATGTGGAAAGTGACACCTTTGCTGGGCTCTGACTCAGCAAAGATTTCTCCATGATGAGCATCAATAATCTGTTTGCATATATACAATCCTAATCCAGTACCTCTGGTTTCCGTAGGATTATTTGGATTGCGATAGAATTTTTGGAAAAGATTTGCAGTTACGCTTGTGGGCACGCCAGGACCATCATCTTTGAAGGCGATGTGAATATTCGTTTCAACAACATCCACTGATATCAATAAATTACATCCAGGTGCGTATTTAATCGCGTTGCTGATAATATTTTCAAATACCTGGGTCAATCTGCGGGGATCGCCGATAACACGGGGTAACTTATCCGAAATTTGTGTTTTGATGCTGAGGTTACCCTGGTGTACTTTTGCCCTCATGACTACATCCCGGATCAGTGTGTCAATTTGCACTGGTTGCTTATCCATTGAAATGGAGCCGCTTTGCAAACGGGCGGAATCCAGAATGTTGTCAATCAACTCTTGCAGACGGTCTGTTTCTTCATCAATGATCTTCAGAAATTCATTCTGCATATCCTGTGTCCAGGTTGTGTCAGATCGCATAAGGGTGGTAGTGTAACCTTTAATAAATCCAATTGGAGAAATTAACTCATGGGATATGGTTGAAATGAAATCTTCTTGAAGTAATGATTGCTTTTGTTGTTCTTCGAGCATTGATAATCGTTCTTGATATTGTTTTTGTTTTAATAGATAACCCAACATACAGGCAAGCATCCCAATAGATTGCTTATCCCCGGGTGTGTATGCCGGTCCGCCAAACCGAATAAGAATTAAGACATATCCACTTTCAAAGATATTTATTGGCATACCAAGTACGAAAGGATATTCAAGTCGATTATTTTCGACTCCCTCTAGCATAATGGGTTGATTGATTTCTACTTTTTTACTATCGAAAACTCTGGCGGCAGTTGCATCTCCCCAGGAAATATATTCGCCAGTGGTTTTTCCACGTCCGACTGCCCGAGCGTAAATCACTTCAAACTCTGAAGACATCGCGTTACTTTTTTGGTAGATAGCCAGATTATCAAACAAAACAAGTCTGCGAAAATAAGGGACGATCTGATCCAGACCAATTTTCCAATCTATGGATTGGTTAATGGTTTTACAGATCTCCAACATTCCAGGTAGCGCACCGGTTGTGGCTGAAATGGGTGGATTTAGATTTGGGTCGGGCATAGCAACCTGCCTTTATTCAATATTTACAAATGGCAGCGTGAACTCAAATTTTGAATACTTGCCGACTTCAGAGGATACATTTATTTGTGAATGATGTGCTTCAATAATTTGTTTGACAAGTGATAAACCTAATCCTGTCCCGCCATACCGCCTTGTAGATGATCCATCTAGCTGATGGAATGGTTCAAAAATCTCATCCATTTTTTCTGCTGGTATACCAATACCAGTATCTTCAACCGAAATTCTGTACCCAATCGGTTCTTGCCGAATGGTAACAGTTACGTTTCCTTCTGGTTTGGTAAATTTGATTGCATTATCTAATAACTGCAGAACTACCCATGAAATCTTCTCTTCATCCATTCGAATTACCGCGGGAGTATCTGGGAGTTTAGCCGTCAATGTAATATTCTTTTCATCGGCTTTAGGTTGACTGTGTTTCAATACATTGGCGACCATTCGATTCAGGTCCGCCTCGATTAACCTTAATGCTACATCTCCTTTGGACATTTGAGAAAAATTGATCAGGTCTTCAATTAATCTCTCCAATCTCTCTGTTGAGCGGCGGATAGTAACGAGGGTGTTTGAAACTTCAGGAGACAGATCGCCCATTGCACCGGCCAGTAATAGTTCCTGATAGCCCTTGATGTGGGTTAGCGGTGTGCGTAATTCATGTGATATGTTAGCAATAATATTGGTTTTTAATTTATCTAGTTCTGCAAGTTTGTTTAAAGCTACTTGCAGTTCATGCGTTCGTTGGATTACTCTTTGTTCTAGAGTTCGGTTGGATTCTTCCAGCGCGTTTCGCAGCTGGATTATCTGTTCAGTAATTGCCTGATCAAGACGATTACGTTCGATAAGTTTCAATTCTAGGAGTAAGTCACCAAGCAGGATATTTTTCCCATTGGCACGATAAGTTTTTTGCATTTCCAAAGCATGATTAAGTTGTTCTGGTTTAAGAAATCCTCTTTCAACCAGGTAGTCTCCAATTCGGGGAACTAATACTTCAGGGGTAAGTGCATGCTGCGAGGTCATAGAATCCCTTTCTATACCATTAGACCTGTTATCATTTTAGCGGAGATACAGTAGGATGACAACAGCAAATGTGACACGTGGAAGGTGGGATTATATTTTCGAAATTCCCCGCCTGATCAATTTCCTTGAATTATCCAATCTTGGATAACAGAGAATCCAATTCTTCATCAGAATAATAATGGATCACCAAAGTACCGCCTTTAGGGCTGTAATGTAATGTTACTTTTGTTCCCAAACGTTCACGCAAATCTTGTTCTATCTCCTTAACTTGCGCATAGTATATTTGTTTAGGCGGAGCAGGGTCTCTATGGCCGGTCAGCTTTTTTACCAATTGCTCTGTCTGCCTGACATTCAGGTCTTTATCTATGATCGTTTGTAGAGCTGCCACCTGAGCCTGGGAAGTGGGCAAGCCAAGCAGGGTGCGCGCGTGTCCTTCAGATATTTTGCGGTCCCTCAATGCTTGCTGCACCTTGTCTGGTAGCTTCAAAAGGCGAAGCGTATTTGTAACAGCAGTTCTGCTTTTGCCAACTTTATCAGATACGTCTTCATGGGTAAGCTTAAAATCATCTATAAGCTGTTGGTATGCGGTTGCTGTCTCAAGTGGAGAGAGATCTGCTCGTTGTATATTTTCGATGAGTGCCAGTTCCAGACTTTGTATCTCAGATACTGACCTGACGATTACTGGCACCTCGGTCAATCCAATGAGTTCTGATGCGCGTAATCGTCTTTCTCCAGCAATTAATATATACTCACCGGGAACATTTCCCTGGGTAACGATTAGAGGCTGAAGAATTCCATATTCCCGGATAGATGCTGCAAGTTCTGATAACTCTTCGGAGTTCATCTCTTGCCTGGGTTGACGCGGGTTGGGGGAGATAGCGGCAATGGAGATTTGTTGAACAAGTTCACCAGTCGCTTCAACCTGGTTAACCGGGATGAGCGCATCCAGTCCTTTTCCTAATCCGGATCTACGAGTCATATGCTTGCTCCGAGATATTAATTGGGTATTGCTGGTTTTGGCGCAACAGCTCTGTGGCTAAATTCATATACGCGGTTGTTGCCGAAGATTCAGGGGCGTAATGGGTTATTGGTAATCCATAAGATGGCGCCTCTGCCAATCGAATACTGCGGGGAATAACAGAATCATATACCTGGTTGGGGAATACCCGCTTTACTTCAGTGACTACATCAGATGATAACCTGGTGCGACTATCATACATGGTGAGTACTACTCCACGGATGTGCAAATCGGGGAAGAGGGATGATTTTATCCTGTTGATCGTTTGTGTAAGTTGCCCCAACCCTTCCAGTGCCAGGTATTCACATTGAACTGGAATAATTAATCCATCGCGGGCAGCCAGCAATCCATTCAACGTCAGCAAACCTAGTGAAGGAGGACAATCGACAAGAATATAGTCATAACGGTCAATGATTGGTAACAGAACATCTCTAAGTTTTGTCTCCCGCCCGTCCATATCGACCAATTCCACTTCAGCACCTGCTAATGCTGGTGAAGAAGGCAGCAGCGATATCTTTAGTTTGGGATTATGCAAAATGCAGTTTGATGCCTGACTTTGATTCACGAGACACTGATATATGCCCTGTTTTACCTGATACTTATCTATGCCAAGGCAGGATGTCGCGTTTGCCTGTGGATCGATATCCACAAGTAGAACTTTTTTTTCAAATTGAGCCAGGGCTGCACCAAGATTGATGGCTGTCGTGGTTTTACCAACACCGCCTTTTTGGTTCACTAGGGTGTATATGTGCGCCATTGCCATCTTTTAGATCACCTCAACCAGACAACTTTGGATCTCTGCCTGGGTTGGAATACTGTTTAACCCGGATCGGGTAACAGAATAAGCTGCCAGGTGTGTTGCGAACCGGGCAGCTTCCCAGGGATCTTTTGTAGCATGGTATCTGAAAAAATATGCAGCGGCAAAAATATCTCCTGCGCCTGTCGCATCCAGTTCAACCATCTTGGGTGGCGAGAAGTGGCGAATATCGCCATTCCAGAACACCCTTGAGCCGTTAGCCCCCTCAGTGACCACAAAAATCTTGATAGCAGAAGCCATCTCTTCAATGCGTTCTTCGTCACCCTGTACATCTTCTACACTAATAACAGCAATATCTGAATTACCCATGACATACCGGTATTCCGGCCATTCCGTTGGGTACACCCTGCCTGTTTCATCCCATGTTCTTAACCAGCCTTGAGGGGTTAATCCAATAAGTGAATTTGGGAAAGCTTTGGATAGACTCGGATGAATTTCATTAACTAGAGGACCAAGATGGACAATGGGAGTGTTTTTCCAGGCTTCTGGAATTAATACTGGTTCCAATATACCAGCCTGGCTGTAACAGAATTGAATCCTTCCAGTAGCTGTGTAAACATTTTCAAATGTAGCAGTAGTTTCTGAATGTTTGTTTATTATCTGAATATCATTTAACTGGTTGAAATCAAGGTCATTATTACATGTAGTAATGATACCAACCCGCAATCCAAGTGCTTTGGCGGTGAGTGATGAAAACGATGCTGTTCCACCCATTCTTGGGCCAGCAGGAGTGAGATCTTTGGTTAAAACCCCAAAGATCAGGTAGTCGACAGGTTCTACGAAGGAAGGATTTAACATTAGCTGATTTTACCTGATAATAGAGTTATTCTTCTAAGTTAGTTTTGAAATCTACCTTATCAATATTTTGAGAGACTAAATCATCAATGGATATATTCGTACGATGATAACCAGTCGCAGCAGTTTCGCAATATGGGCAGATTTCCCAATTTAGTTCAAGAATTCTCCCACAAGAAACACACTTTTTATTTAATCGGGTACGGCAGGTGGGGCAAACCAGCCAGTCATTTTTTACCTTCCGGCTGCACCCTGGGCATAAAGGAGCCTCTTCAAGGGTTTGCAGAAGAGTCTCTTCTTCAAGGTTGCGTTGATATTCCTCTTCCAATGTTTGGCCAGGCCGCAGTAACACATATACCAGAGCCCCCGGGATAAACAATATGGTCGCAAGAATGACTGCAAGGATTCTCAATAAAGGATCCCGGCTTCTTCTGCGAATATCACGGAAAGTCCACAATATCAGGCTGATCCACAATACTACGAGGAATATAATACTGAAACCGGTCAGAAATTGAATGGAAGAATTCATAAATGTAGGATCAAGTATCATGGGTTCTCCAACAGGGAAATTATAGCATGGATGATTAAAATTGACCTCGCAGGAGAGTTCGCCACATTTGTAACTTGAGATTAAAATCAATAAAACACGCATAGGAGATCCCATGAAAGTCCGCGAATACACCAACTATCGAATCCGTGATATGGCTGTATCAGAACGTCCCCGGGAAAAACTGGCGCAATATGGAGCGGCGGATCTCAGCAATGCAGAGCTGCTTGCAATTCTATTGCGGGTTGGTGTGGAAGGTGAAAATGCTGTTCAACTCGCCACCAACCTGTTGCTTGAATTTGGCGGATTGCGGGGTTTGTACCATACTCCTTATTCAAAGTTATGCCAGCGAAGGGGGATAGGACCAGCAAAGGCTGCACAATTGATGGCAGCGCTTGAATTGGGTCGCAAATTCAGCCTGGTAGATAAAGCCGTGCAATCAGTTCACAGCCCGCAAGACGTATATGATCTCATGGGTGATGCGCTATCCCTGTTGGAACAGGAAGAGATGTGGATCCTCTACCTGGATGTCAGAAATCAGATTATCGAGAAGGAAATGATTTACCGTGGTACTGCGAACTCCGCCTCCATACGGGTAGGCGAATTATTCAAGGGAGCGGTGCGTTGCAACGCGAACGGCGTGATCCTCATCCATAACCATCCCAGCGGAGATCCATCTCCAAGCGGCGAGGATATTGCCCTCACAAAATCTGCCATGCAAGCCGGCAAGCTGCTGGATATTGAGGTGGTGGACCATGTTGTTATTGGACGGGGAAGATTTAAATCGATAAAAGGTATAATCTAAATATCCTATATAAATATAATGCATGATATTCTTTTGAAAAACATCATGAATATCATATGTGGTTATTATTAGATGATAGCAATTACTGATTCACTTTCCATTGATGAAAATGAACTGGAGTTTTCGTTTATTCGCGCTTCAGGTCCGGGTGGGCAAAACGTTAATAAAGTATCCACTGCTGTCCAACTACGCTGGAATTTTGCAGCCACAGACGTATTGACCCTGGAAGTAAAAGAGCGATTAACGAAGATAGCAGGTGGAAGGATTTCTTCTGATGGGGTATTGATGATTGAAGCGAAGCGCTTCCGCTCTCAGGAGAAAAACCGGCTGGATGCGATACAGCGGCTGACCAATATGATCAATCTGGCTTTGATCCAACCCAAGACCCGCAGGAAAACCAAGCCTTCGGTGACTGCCAGTGCCGCGCGGGTGGATACCAAGAAACGAAGAAGTATCACGAAAAAACTACGACAATACAATCCTGATGATTGGGAGTAGTTGGCTCGATTTAGGGAGTAAATAAATTATGCCCTGGTTACTAACCAGGGCATAATTTTTCGTCAGAAATTATATATTCTAAATGTCAGCCGGGTTTGTGCTGCTGGAGGCTACGACCTCAAGGTCGATTACGCTTTCAATTGAATCAGTGGTTGCACATCTCCATGTTGAGCCAGAGCTCAGGGAACATGCTGTCCATGCGTTGGTGGCTGCCGTTCTAATAGTAACAAACGCTGCGGCGGGTGCACCGACTTCAATCGGCGCAACGTCTAATTCAATGGCAACTAATACTGTCGGATCTGTGTCATTAAGATCGTAGACAACATTCGTCGCAGCATAACCACTCACGTCATCGGTAGCATAGCCGCCGGCATTTTCTGCAATGGTATTTGCTGCAGCGAAAGCGTAAGTTGAACCAATGAGGACAAACACGAGCATGAGTACGATGAGGACCTTGATATTTTTTATCATTTTTTTCTCCCTTTCCTAAACCGGATCATCCCATGCTTTTGGTTTGCAAGTCGATTCGGTCAAGCTAATAAAAGACTTGTTATGTTATGAATCC
>CAZRKL010000046.1:9283-16783 GCA_964600595.1 uncultured Leptolinea sp. | reverse complement strand
ATTTAATTGAGCCTGGTTTATTTTCCCTTTTGAACCATTTTCAGGCGCAGTCGTGGATGAAATAATGTTGATTCCCAGCACTCTGGCTGATTCCTGTGTGGCAGCGTCATCTGTTTCTATATCAGTTAAAACTACAGAATGGTCAGACAGTTTATCTTTTATCTCAAATAATTCACCGGAATTTAATTTATGGTCCCGAAGTCCAAGGATGATCTTCGCTCCGTTTAAGAATGTGGCATTATTTTCAACATACTCCAGTAATGATAAGCGGTCTTCCTGCCATCCGTTACTGCCCATTTGAAAATATATCTTATCTGATATCCCTTTAACCTGAATTTTCTGGCTCATATCTCTCCTGCCCTATTGGGGTGCTCCAGTATTATCAATCGCATTCAGTTCATACCAGGCTTTTAATACTTCCTTCACGATAGGACCCGCCACACTCGCACCCTCACCACCGTTGTAAACAAATGCCACCACTACAATTTCAGGATCGTCGTATGGAGCATACCCGGCATACCACGCATGGGTTGGCCAGTTGCCCGGTGAGCATAAATTCTTTGCCCGGGCTACATCATCACAGTATTCTGCCGTTCCAGTCTTACCGGCGGTTGGATTGGGCTGCCAATCAGCCATCTCAGTTGCCATGGTACCAGTCAATACCACTTCACGCATCCCCTCTTTGGCTTTCTCAATCACCCAGGGCTGGACAGTTATCTTTTTTGTAGTTGGAATATTTCCTTCGTAGACTGTGATAACGGGATCTTTTGTGATGTCATGGATCATCACAGGCTCAAATGGTTTAATTACATTACCTTCGTCATCTAAATAATCATGAATAATCGTAGGCTTCATCATTTTGCCGTCATTCGCGAGAGTCGCAAATGACACAGCTACTTGCAGGGGAGTTGCTAAAACGTAACCCTGTCCCATGGTGGCAATATATGTATCTCCCGTCGACCAGTTTTCCCCCAGATTCAATCGCTTCCAGGAAGGATCTGGAACCAAACCATCTTCTTCACCTGGAAGTTCAATTCCCAGAATCTGGCCATATCCGATTGCCCGGGCATATTCTGCCATGCGATATATCCCCAAACCTTCGGTAACCTGATCCTGGTATCCTCCACCAACTTTGTACCAATAAACATCACAGGATTGTGCTACTCCGGTTTTAAAATCAACCATTCCGTGGCCTGCTTCGTTATAACAGACATACTCACGTGGACTACCCGGATCGTTGGGAAAGTATTTTTCTAAAATGGTTATCTTTCCCAGGCAGTCAACCTGTTTCTCTGGTGTCACGATACCTTCATTGAGAACTCCTATTGCAGGAGCCATCTTATAAACTGATCCGGGCGGATGTTCTGCTGATATCGCGTGATTAAACAAGGGTCTGAAAGGTTGATTAACAATCTGGTTGTAATAATCTCCCGGAATAATTCGAGCCATCCGGTTGTTTTCGTAGGTTGGATAGTTGACTAAAGCCAGAATTTCCCCCGTTTTGGGGTTCATGGCGATAACAACCCCATTTTGAGTTCTGAGCTCATTTAAATAGGTATTCCAGAAATTGATCATTCTGGTTAATGCCGTCTTAGCCACCGATTGCAAACGAGTATCAATGGTCAGACGCAGGCTTAATCCGGGTTCGGGTTCGATTGGTTCGGCGATATTGCGCATTTCCTGCCCGGCAACATCCACCTCAACCACACGTTCGCCATTTTTCCCTGCGAGCGTGTCCTGCATATACGCTTCCACACCGGCATAACCGACCTTATCTCTCCCTGGAAGAAAACCCTTCTCTCGGTATTCCTCAGCAAAGGCTGCTGGAATAGGACCCAGGAACCCGACTACTTCTGAGGTGAGCTCCCCAGTTGGATAATCACGAATTGGATTTAGTTCAACTCCAACTCCCGGCCAATCAGATTTATGCCCTTCAACAATGAGCGCAGTTCTCTCATCAACGTTGCATTTTATTTGAACGGGGTTATATGGCCAGTTAGAGTCCGCGATAATCACGATTTGTTCAATACCGAGATCAGTTTCACACGGTCTGAATAAACGAACCGATTCATCATTAATTTCTCCGTTACTCACGGGGATATCGATCAACTCGCTTAATTGTCTGAATATCTCTTGAACTTCGCCTGAATCTGCGGGTAAATAAGCAGGAGTAATGACAACATTATATGAAGCAATATTACGAGCCAGAATGAACCCATTTCGATCGTATATCATTCCGCGGGTGGATGGTACGGTAATTCGCGAAGTGCTGTTGTTTATCGCCTTCTGAAGGTACTCGTCACCTTGAATCACTTGAAGAGAAAACAGCCGAAATGCATAAAATACCAAAACAGTTGCAATCACTACATAGAATGCAATGATCCGCCATTTCTCTAAAAATCTGTTTTCGCTAATTGTTTGTTTCATAGATTTTCTACCGGATATACTGAATCCACGATATCTTTTACGATTAAGAAGATAGGGATTCCAAGAAACATGTTTAATGCGCAGCTGGGTATGATGACCTGAATGAAACTTTCTGCGAACGGAAGGCGGGCTTTAAAAATACTGATAGATAGAAAATTAATGGCCAGTGTAATTAAAGTCCCAAGGAAACTTGCCAGAATCATAGTTATGATAGGAATATTCCATAAGCGAATTTTGATAATCGATGCCAGAAATGTAACCAATAAGTAACCTGAGATAATGGCAATGGAGGGTGTAGCGGTTATTATGCTCACAAATATTCCACCAATAAAAGCCCACCATAGGACTTTTCTATCGGGAGCTTGTAAAGCCCATGCGAGCAGAACCAATAATACCAGATCAGCGGTGCCATTAGAAACATTCATCCTGCTGATGACGGCGGATTGAAAAACAACGATGATTGCGAGAAACGGAATTCCTAATAATGTAATCACTTTTTATGGGATCGATGTAGGTATTAGGGGTGAAATATCCAGCGGGCGGAAATTTGTGATTACCAGAACTACACTTAAATTCGTAAAATCTACCACCGGCTGTACTGTGGCATTTTGGAACAACGCATTATTTTCTTGTTGAATGCTGGTCAATTGCCCGACCATAATATTTGCCGGATACCTTCCACCCAAACCTGAAGTTAATACTACCTCTCCAGGAACTGCCTGCAAGTCTTGCGGGATAAAAGAAATTCCAATTTCACCGGTCACCGAACCAGACATGGTTACTTCTGTATTGGTAGATTCCAAGATCACATTCACCACGGACCCTGGATCATTGATCAGCAACACCCGCGATGCGCCAGCGGTCACCGCATCAATTGTTCCAACCAGACCATTCTGAGTTACTACTGGCATGCCACGTTTGATACCACTATCAGAGCCATGATTAATGATGATGTAATGCAAAAATGGGCTTGGGTCTCGGCCAATCACACTACAAGCAATATATTGATTTTCCGGGTTCTCCCGAGCAAAATCCAATAAGGCATATAAAACCTTGCTTTCATTGATTTGCTGTTGGAGTTGAATAATTTCTGTCTGCAAGCGTGAAATCTCAGCTTCCTGCTCCAAATTCCTCTGACGCAGGCTCGCAACATCACGGGGTACAGTAAGGAAGTCAGTAATCGCCGTGAAGCGGGTGGATATCCATGTTTGGACATTAATAAAGGGTTGCATGGACTGATTGACGATTGGGTTGATATATCCACTCAAAGCCAATATCAATATTCCTGAAATTATTAAGATCAGGATTCCCATTCCGGCATATCGGGGGAAAAAACTTTTCATATCACACTGAATTCAACTAATGATAGTCGTCTCTACCGTCTGGTTGAACTTCGCTCGACTGGAACCAGGAAGCGGCTGAATTCATCCAGGTTTTCCAAAACCATTCCAGCACCACGGGCGACACATGTCAGCGGATCTTCAGCGATCCACACCCGCAGCCTGAGCTCATCACTCAAACGCTCTGCCAATCCCTGTACCAGCGCTCCACCACCTGCCAGACATACGCCGGTTTCCAGTAAATCTGAGACGATTTCGGGAGGAACCTCATCCAATGCATCTTTGATGGTATCTATGATAACCCGGACTGAGTTGGATAATGCTTCACGTATTTCAACGGAGGAGATTTCAAGGGATTCTGGCAGACCTGTTACGAGGTTTCTTCCGCGGATGGTCATGGTTTTTTCGGTCTGGAGAGGATATGCTGACCCGATGGCAATCTTGACCTGCTCAGCCATTAATTCACCGATGAGAAGATTGTATTTGTTTCGCAAATACGCAATGATATCCTGATCCATTTCATCGCCAGCAACACGAAGAGACCTGGAAACGACGACTCCCCCCATAGAAATCACCGCTACCTCGGTTGTTCCACCACCTATATCCACGATCATCGATCCGCGGATATCCAGTACCGGCAAACCTGCACCCAGTGCTGCGGCTGAAGGCTCTTCGATAAGATACACTTCACGAGCGCCAGCAGCCATTGCGGCATCGTAAACTGCCCGTTTCTCCACTTCTGTGGCACCGGATGGTATACCCACCACTACACGCGGTTTGGGCAATGGGACAATACTCTGTTGGTGAGCTTTGTAAATAAAATATTCAAGCATTGCCTGGGTAATTTCGAATTCTGAAATCACACCATCTCTCATGGGACGAATCGCCAGAACATTTTGTGGCGTTCTGCCAACCATTTCTTTGGCTTGCAAACCGACTTTTTGTGGTTTGCGAGTCCGTTTTTCAATAGCTACCCAGGAAGGTTCATTAACGACAATGCCTTTACCCCTGACATTCACCAGTGTGTTTGCTGTACCCAGGTCAATGCCAATATCGAGTGAGAAAAACCCCAGAAACCAATTGAGGGGATTAAATGCCAAAGGTTGCTCCTCAGTTAATGCTTGATGTTATGCGGCAATACTCGCCGGATTATACCATAAGCAAACAGGCCACATCCACTTACTATTATTTTATCCAATTGTTACTTTTTCTTGTAACCTGATTCCTGTGCATTATTCCTGACGTGGACGAATACTAAACACTCTCCAGCGCTGATGTAATTTCTTCTAAATTTTTTGAATAGGATATGAATCTAATATTCTCATCTAAACCAAATTCTTGAGCAGATTCCAGCCCTTTCATTTCTTTTCCAAACGATTTAGCTTCGAGTGCAGCGATTTGGATATGCATTCCGCGCATCCTTATCTCCTCTGCGGCGGTTAATACCTCCTGTGACAAACCTGGTGTGACGAGCCAGACATGTGATCCCCGAGGTAATGAGTGAATTTGAAATTTAACTACCGAGCCCAGAGAGATATCGCCTTTCCCCTCTGATAAAGCCAGAGTTTCGAGGACTTTAATTAATTGCCGCTCTCCTCGCTCTGCAGCAAGGAGCTGCCAACCTTGATCGCGGGAGATCAGGCCGACGTTATAGTTATGATGGATGTAATAATTTGTCAATGATGCCGCTATTGCACACAGATAATCCATGGAAGATGGTACGATCTCCCTGGGTGACCTGAAATCCATCATCCAATATTTCTTGGGGACTAACTCAATTATGGATTCCCACTGAACATCATCCGCCATATCCACAATAATAAAAACATTTGCCTGTGGATCGTAATCAAATTCTTTCACGATCAGTTTATTCATTCTGGCTGTAGATAACCAGTGGATTTTGTTTAAAGGTTCGCCAGGATGATATTCATCAATTCCTGCGGCAAATGGCGTTACAGCATTCGTCTTTCTGGATATTGGTTTCCCGCCGGGTAAGAATCCAGAAGGTTCATCCAGTTTTTCAATATCCAGGATGAGTGGTGTTATTAGGATATTTTGCCGGGATTTAATCTGAATTTCTCTTTGGAATATCCCCAACAAATCTCCAGAGCGAATAACCGTCGGACCTAGTTCGTAATATCCTCTCTTATAGACTTGAGTATAAGTTGTGAAACTTCTTTTTTCCGATCTACCAATTCGAGTTATCACCCTTGAGCTGGCGGAGAATGGGATAGATGAAACATCAATAATTTCTAACCAAATCTTCCATAAAAAAGAATTGTTATGAACTTCATAAACCTCGCGTAAATACCCTCCCGCTTCAATACGGTCATCCCTTGAGGATCTGTTTAATTCCACACCATGCAGAGAAAAAAATGTCCAGAAAAATGATAGAGCAAAAATGCCTACCCACAAAACCATAAGCCGGAAAACCATCAATTCATTGATCATGATGGAGGCTGTGGTTGTGATTACAACAACCGCCATCACTGTCCAGAACGAACGTCCAATTTTCATAATTTACTTCTTGAAAGATACATCCCCGGGGACTGGTGTTGATGAAATTATCTCATGAAGGATCTGTTCTGGAGTCAGGTGGGCAATTCTTCCCTTCGGGCTGATCACTATTCGGTGGCTAAGAACAGGTACAAAAAGTGAGCGGATATCTTCTGGCAAAACAAAATCCCTGTTGTGGATTGCAGCCCGCGATTGGGACGCCCTGTACAAACCCAGGCTGCCTCTGGGGCTGGCACCAAGATAGATATCTTCATGGTTGCGGGTGATATGAATCAGGTCAGCTATATACTTCATGATTGAATCAGACACAAAAATTCGTTTTACAAATTCCTGAGCATCTGACAACTCTTGTAGAGATATGACATTACCCAATTCGCTGATCGGATGAATGAGCTTTTGTGATTCCATGATCCGGATTTCATCGCTGGTGGATGGATAACCAAGTTGTATTTTGATCAAAAACCGATCTAATTGGGCTTCAGGCAGTGGAAAAGTACCTTCATACTCAATAGGATTTTGGGTCGCCATCACCATAAAAGGCACAGGTAATATATAACTTACCCCATCTACGGTGATTTGCCGCTCCTCCATGGCTTCTAATAATGCAGATTGCGTTTTAGGCGTCGCCCTGTTGATTTCATCTGCCAGAAGTATTTGGGTCATCACCGGACCTGGTCTAAATTCAAACACCTGTTCCTTTTGGTTGTAGATGGATACTCCAACAATGTCAGAGGGTAGCATATCTGGCGTGAATTGAATTCGCTTGAAAGTGCATCCGAGGATTTTTGCCAGACTCCGGGCAAGTACAGTTTTTCCGACCCCGGGGACGTCTTCAATCAAAACATGTCCCTGGGATAGTAATCCAATCGTAATTAGTTGAATTACCTGATCTTTGCCAATAATAACTTTTGAAATGCTTTCCAGTACCTGTTGATAGAACTTATCCAGTGCAAGCGGTTTCTCACTCATTATGCTTTCTCCGAAGAATTTCCAAAATCAACCAGACAATAAATCCGGTCAAACTAATAATAGAAAGAAGTAATCCAATTAGAAAGGATTCAGGTTGATAAATAAATTCGATTATGTGACTCCCGGGTACAACCTCAACTCCACGAAAGAGATAATTAGCGCGCAGCAGCGCAGCAGAATTCCCATCAATTTTAACCTTCCAACCCGGATACCAGGTATCCATTTGCATTAACCAGCCTGATACATT
>CAZRKL010000046.1:6989-9183 GCA_964600595.1 uncultured Leptolinea sp. | reverse complement strand
TCCGATCTGTGCACCATTCCAATATTTAGAAAAGCCAATGGCGCCGGTGAGTTCACCGGTATGGTCTCCAGTATTTCTGATTGAAACCTGGAGAACCTTGCAGGAACAAATGGGTCGTAATTGTTAACCGCAAATTTCCCAAAAAACAGGTTCGTGTTCGGTAAATAAACATCCAGGAGGGGAACACCTATCTCGGGGAGATCGTATGAATCAAATCGAAAATACTTTTCGAACTTCAAAATGGATTCATCTGCCTGGGGCAGCCAAACCCGTTGATCACCATCCGGAAACCAGATTTCCTGCTTCACCAGGTTTTCCGGGATAATCTTTAGTCCGGGATTGCTGAACCACCCCGCAAATAGCAAATCTGACAGGATAACAACGACAACGGCCACCTGCCAGATCAGTTTTCTTGCCCCGTGTTCTGTAAATGTCAGGTTCAATAATCCAGCACATAGGAAAAGGATACTGGTTTCTAGTGCACCCTGTAAATATGATTCCTGTATCCGCTCTGCCAGGAACATTTTTGCAACCAGAGAGGTGATTACAGCACCCACTCCAGCCATTGCGCCTAATCTTGACCAGTATAACCAGCGACCAACTGGTTTTATCCAGTGATCAAAGCCATATCCCGCCAGTATGGCTCCACCTACTGCCATCCAGATATTAAAACGTGTCGGCGCTTGAAACAAATCAAAAGTGGGGATGTACCGGTAAAAAAACGGAAAGAAAATCGTGTTCTTGCCAAGGGCAAAGATGAATCCTACTATGCTGATAATGCCAAAAAAGAGGGTTACTTTCTTTGAATCAGGAATGATGGATTTGCGCCCTGCGAGGGTCTTCATAAAAAACAAGATTGATAGGATGACTGGGATGAAGCCAAAGTATATGGCATCTTCCCAATAGTTATCGGCGCTGACCCAGTAATTACCATTCCCGGGATTTCCAAAAAGATTGGGAGAGAACAGGGATAAAATTCGCCATCCCCAGAATGAATAATTAACAGCATAATCGTAGGATACAGCATCTGCCCGCTGCGATTGAAGCAGATACTCAGCTGTCGGAATGAGTTGAATAGCGCTGATTAACAGTGCTGTAACCATTGAAAGACCCAGAGTGGCTAGTTTGTTCAATGAATTTTTAGAATTTTTTCTGGGCAACCATAATAGAACCCAAAATAATATCAGTATCTGTGTGTACCATGTAATCTGCGCATGGCCAGACAGTAGTTGCATGGTTAAAAATATCGTATGAAAAATCAGGTATTTAATATGATGCCGGTTGTTATCATTGGATGATCCTCGTAAGTAGTTCATACTGGACCACAACTGGAAAGGGATCCACGCGAAAGCGGCATTCATACTCAAAAAACTCGCACGGGCGACAGCGTAGCTGGTTAATCCGAAAACAATACCGCTGATGGTTTGTGCGGTTTTCGACATCCCAAGTGATTTTGTTAGTAAAACCATCCCCATACCACCAAGGATCAGATGCAACATGATTAATATAGTTTGGGTGAAAGCAATCCCATTTACACTTTCCAGCGCAGCGCCTAACCAAATGATGAGATTGGGTGGATAGAAAAATGCGCTTTGATAATTCGCCATAAGAGGCGCGCCCATTCCATTTTGCGCGTTCCAGAGTGGGATAACCCCATTTTTTAGCATCTCCCAGGCAGCCATGCGCCACGGCAGGAATTGCATATATGCAGTCCCCCAGTAAATTACCTCTCCGGAAATGAGGACCTTGCCGATTAGAATCAGTGGACCCGGAATCTGAAGCAGAAACGCAGAATACCGGATAATCCACTGCAGAATTGAATTTCCTTTCACGGGACGATCTCCGTTATGATCAAATTTCCACTTGAATATACTTCGTTCCCATAAGATCTTACATTGTTCAGGTTATCAATTTGTGATCGTTCTACAATCGCATATTTGATGTCGTATTGATTTGACCATGCTGACCGTGTTGTAGGATCTGTTTGTCCATTTACATAATCCTGATACATATCATTAAACTTTTTGTAATTTATTGTCTCCGGACCCTGCCCCAGTGATACCTTTATAGGCACCCAGGCTGTAATTTCATTGCCAATTCGAAAAGGTGTCAGGAAATTCCCATGGATACCCAATTCCCCTGCTTTTTTATAGACATCAACAGCATGGGCGCTGACAAATACAGGTGATGCTGG
>CAZRKL010000046.1:0-6889 GCA_964600595.1 uncultured Leptolinea sp. | reverse complement strand
TGAAAAAAGAACCACAATGATAACCATCCACAAACCGGCAATTGCGCAATATATCGGTTGTAAAAAACCAATCACAAAAACACCTGCCGCACAATAAATCCACTTCGCTGGGATATTACCGTTCTCCTGCCATTTCTCAATCCCTTCCAGGAAAAAAGCAATGCTCCCGAATAAAAGCCCCCTCGCAAGAGCAAGGTGCGGGATCGTGTAAGCACTGATAAAACCAAATCCCTCGGGTGAAATGAATTCCAGCGGCACCCAACCGGCCAGTTTGCTTTGACCCCACAACATGATCAACCAACCCGTCCCCCCACCTGCAGTGGATAGAATTAGAACGAGCAGGCGATATTCGATCTTTAAATGAAAAAGTTTGATAAACCGGTTGATCCCATAGGTCATTACCACAATGCCGAATACACGGAACATATGGAAAATAACAATCATCTGCGTGTGTAATGCAGGTGGATATCCGAGTTTCCCTAATAGAATATACGGAAAGAAAACCAGCAGCCCGTTTTGAGGCTCCAGGGAATAAGGAGCTTTATACAGCCAGGCTCCCTGATAACCCTGCATCATTTTTGTAATATAACTATTTCCATCATCAATATTCATTACAAAACCGCTGAAGCGCCACTGTTCATTCTGATTCAAGAACCCCATAAACACCGGAATGCTGCTAATTAAGATCAACAGCACCGTCCATGTGAGTATCATTTTTTTCCATTGTTTATTCATCAGATTTGCTCAGGACCTTTGATGTGAGTACAAGAAGGCAAATCATTCCCAGACAAAATCCCAAATAAGTAAATGTAGGGTGATATGTAAATTGCAGAAAATGCTCTCCCGCAGGGATATCAACACTGCGGAAAAGATCAAGCTCTTTTATCATCTGTTGGTATTTCCCATCCATCTTAGCTCTCCACCCCGGATAGAATACATCGGAAGTGGCAAACCTACCTGGTCCTGTTACTTGATATTCCAGGCTATTTGGGGTGGCTCTCAATAGAAGGGGTTTTTCATCTAACTCAGAAATCATAGGATAATCTGCGTAAACCGAATTTTCATAAACCCAGATATTCGATTCTTGATATGTGCTTATTAGCTTAGCGTTTTTGATAGGATTATGGGAAATGATATGACTAACATTAAGTCTTGCCAGTATCACTTCATCTGGCATCGCATTCAAATTATCTACTCGTGGATTCCCTGTTTTCAGTGGAGGCTGCACCACACTATACCCGGTAGATTCAACTCCACTGGCTTTGGATAGATAATCAACATAACCGCGTAACTGTAGAGGATGCACACCCTGTGCAAAAGCAATTCCATTTTCCGCACCTATCGATTGTCCAATAGCGTAATCTGGAGAATAGATCCGACCTCTCGGAAAATTTGGAAATGTAGAAAGCACGTCCGCAGGTAGATCTTTTTCAATGACCTTTTCTGTAAAGCTAAACCTGCTGATAAGTCCGATATCCATCAATAAAAATAACGCCAGACAGAAAGACAGGAAGTTGAATGAAATATTTTTAGTTTGTTTCAACCAAACAAAAACCATTATGGCAAGTAAAACAATAATTGGCAAAAACCACAACTCAACTCCAGAAATCTGCCTTTGAAGTGCCAACCAGATAATTCTTCCTGCACTTATCAAGAAAATTGCGTTTACCCAGAGGATCCATTTATGGTCAGAGAATCCTGTCCGAAAAGAATCCAGTCCATATCCCGCGAGGATCAGGATGGACAGATTTGCAATAAACATCATGCGCGATGGTACGCGCATCATGTCGAACCCGGGGATTTGCGATAGCAGGCTGAAACCTGGTATTTGACTGCCTAAAGAAAACAGGATGCAGCCTATTGTCAATATCACCCAGACCAGGGTGTTCTTTGGTTTACCTCTGAGCATTCCAACCATCGCCATTAGTGGGAGCCCCATTCCAAGGTACACCATCCACTCTGGAGTAACACCGAATGATGGGAAGAAAATTGTGAACAAACGGGATGCAGGCAATGCCAGCTCTGAAACATCATTTACTGATAGCGTGGATCGGGTTGTGAATTGACTGAATTGCAACAAGGCAAAGAGAAATCCGGTGCAGATTATCAATCCGCACGCCAACCAGCCAGCAGCCGACAGGTAAAAGTTCCGGGCTGGGTCTTTGAATCCGTTGTTTTTTCTTGATATCAAACACGCAATCCAGCAAGTGACACCAAACGGCAGCCAACGGATATCAGCCAGTGCCATCGCTCCAATAAGCAACGCTTGAGCGATCCAGGCATATTTGCTTTTGGAAAGCGCGGCGGAACACAACCATGGGGTCAGGCAAAACGCAGTTAGATACGAGTAATGACCTGCTCCAAAATGGGCATATATTTTGGGCAATGTGGTGAATAAAAGCCCAATAACAACCGCCGTACCTTTTCCAATCCCTAATTTCTGCATCAACCGATATATTCCCACTCCGCCCAGAAATACATGGATCAAAACAGACAGGTTGATGCCAATCAAAATCGGGAAAAATAAAACAAGCCAGTTCGCCGGATACCACAATCCAGATAGCGGATCACCATCAAATGGATAACCACCCAGTATGTACGGATTCCATAGGGGAATTCCGAAACGGTTAATCATTGTTTGCTGAATTAACAGAAGATTGGGATAATGGCTAATTTCTATGTCGTTGAATTCTGTACCAGTGGCTACATGGAAACTATCCACCCCCGGAAGGATCATCAGCATGGGGGGAATTAAGAATATCAACCAGATTGGGATTCTTTTAATCAATTTCATATATGCTTACCGCGTGGGAGTTAAACACTAGTCGATTCTTTTCATAATATTTTGTCAGCTTTTCTGAGTTTTCCAGATTTACCCACAGGTAGTCGACATCTTCATCCTGGATGACTTGATCGCAAACTGCTATGTCACCATCAGAAAAACATCGGTCCACTGCCACTTTTTTTTCATCAGCATGTGGCGTTTCAAAAGGATGTCCATAAACCACCCTCACATTTGCCAACACGGGCAGATACAAACCCGTTTTTGTATCTGATAACACGGTACTTGATTTCAGCGCATTTTCTTTCAGCCAGTCAGCGCCGGCGGAAACATCCTGATGGGAATAAATAAAGATGAGGGGATTTTTAGTGGAAATTCCAATGGATGCAATCAACAAGATTAAAAGTGGTGTAATTATTACCACTGGCAAGTAAACTTTCCTCAGCAACCTGCCTATGGTTAACAAACCATCCAAAAATAAGTATATAAACGAGATTGACAAAAGGGTAACGGGGATATATCCCGATAGTAAAAACCTGCGCTGCAGGTTAAACGGGATAAAACTCAATCCAATGGTAACAATCACCCACATTACCAGGATTGGCTCCAAAACAATTTTTTTCTTGATAGCATAGATTACTCCCGCGATTATTACCAGTAATCCGGGAGAAAATGAGACTAGGAGATCAAAGAATTCGGGTGACGGGGTGACATTCTGTCTGTTCCATTCTGCCAATACCGGATCTCTATTGATCAATATCAGAAGATAAATGGAATAGGGTAATCCACCCCCAATAAAGGCAAGTAAATTGGGTAACCCTGTTCCTAATATCCTTTTTTGCTTGATAATACGAAATATCCAATCCATACCAAGCGTCATTGCAACAATAACAACCCCAAAAGGTTGGATTATCGACAACAACACTCCACTGAAAAGAGAAAATATTAAGCCAAATTTTTGGGTATTATTTTTCCATAGAATAATCGTAATTACGATAAGAGCCATTGCCAACGGAAAATGAGGATTCGTGTAAGAAGCAAGAAAGGGGTATCCTTCTGCCACCCAAAAATCTGTGGGGGTACTCACCCAGGGCAGGATCAACCAACCCATTCCACCCCCGAGTGTCAATGCTGCAACAACCCATTTTTCAGCCTTATTGAAAAAACATAAACAAGCTCTCCACAACACATTGAAAAGGAGAATAGCATTGATTATGCGGGCAATATGAATGATTGCCAATGCTTTTATTCCCAATAAACGGGCTAAATGACCCAGAAAAAGGTAATATAAGAATATGGGTGCGCCAGAATTTGGATCGCTGGTAAAAGGCAATTGGAACAGCCATGTTCCAGACCGCCCTTGTTCGACTTTGGCAAGATAACTGTATCCATCTATTGGATTTAATAAAAACCCATTAAAGGATACGTTTGCATCGGAATACATCCAAGCAATCAGGTAAGGTAGAGATATGACCAAGAGGAAGATAAAGAAAACAGCCCACGGGAATGGTTTTCTATCCATGCTTGAGAGTATACTCAAGAAACCAACCCTCAGCAAACAAGATGACCACTCTGCTTGCCAATACCTGTTTCCTTTTCTATAATCAAATCCATGAATAAATCTACCTCGCTATACCTGCTGCAACAAATCGACCTCCAATTGGATGCCTTGGTTCGGAGAGAAAAAGAAATTTCAGCTCTAATTGCTGACCGTTCATCCATTGAACGTGCCGAGGCACAACTTGCTGGAGCGATCCTGGAACGCGAACATGCAGAATCAAAACTGATAGATATTGAAAATAAGATAAAGGCTTCTCGGATAAAAATGCAGCAGTCCGAATCTTCTCTCTATGGAGGCAAGATACAAAATCCAAAAGAGCTGCAAGATTTTCAGACGGAATTGGCGATACTTAAAAAGCAAATTGCAGCCCTGGAAGAAGATGAATTTAACGCGATGGTCCATGTGGATGAGAAACAAACTGCCGAGGGCTCCGCTGGTCATTTTGTTGAACAATCAAAAGCAGAAAAGGAAAAAGAAAAAGACGTTTTTGCCTTTGAATTGGCAGAGATAAGTCAATCGGCAGGTCGTCTCCAATCAGAAAGAGCAGCTCTTACCCCAAGTATAGATGCAGAGTTGCTTGCCATTTATGACAAGTTGCGGAAAACAAAAATGGGAATTCCCGTTACTCAGGTTGAAGATAATACCTGTGAGAAATGTGGTGCAGAGATTACTCAGGCTGAGTGGCAAAAAGCCAGGATATCTCCGGACCTTTATTATTGCCCCACTTGCGGAAGGATAATTTATGGCCGCTAAAGAAGACCCGAAAAAGAAAAAAACATCGCAGGCATCCCAAAACATACTGGACAAGTATCTTACCCAGGTTTACCTTCGTGCCCAATCCATGCATTTGCTTTCGAATTTGTTTCCGCTTGACGATGTCATTATTCAGCCGGGAATAATACCTCCACCCATCCACCTCTCTCCGGATGTACCTTCTCTATCAACCAGTCTGGTCCATCAAGAGTTGCCATACACACCCGAATGGCCTGAATTGGTCGCGGCGTATTCTGTAAAATCCATCCCGGTAAGCGAGGTATTACGGGGAGGAGTAAACATTGCTCTTCTCGGGCAGGCTGGCGCAGGCAAAACTGCCGCGCTGGCTCATTTATGCAGCCTGGTTGCCCGAAGATCAAAAAATACAAAGTATCTGAACGAATTATTGCCTGTGTTGTTACATGCCAGAGACCTGATTGAATTTTCATCCAAAGAACATACTGTCGATCAGATCATAGACATTACTGTCTCATATCATGAAGAAATCCCCGCCGGGAAACTTGAGAACCTGATACGTGATAGTTTCATCCATGGCAAAGTTTTAGTCTGCCTGGATGGTCTGGATGAATTTCCCAGAAATATGATTCAAGAGTGTCACCAATTTATTGCTGAATTACTTCACCAATATCCCGATACACGCCTTGTGATCACTGGTCCACTCGATTACATGGATGGCTTTTATAAGCTTGGTACATATCCAATGGTTATTAATCATTGGAACAGCCTGCAGGTATCACAATTTGCTCGTAGGTTAGCAGTCGCGTATTTCCAGAAATTTGAAACCAACCTGTCAGAAGAAGACAAGGAAATCCGTTTGAACTCACTTCTGGCATGGATCAAGCGCCAGGATGAAACATTAACCGCCCTGGAGTATTCAATTCAAGGGATTAGCGCGCTTGCCGGACAGAATACCGGTAAGACATCATTTGATATCCTTCAGAATTATGTCCAACAGCTTGTCCCCAGCAATTCAACACGTGCATCCCTGGAAATCCTTGCATATCAAACTATCATCAGTGAAAACCCGATCATCAACCGTTATGAAATTGCCCATTATGTGCCTGAGTTGATCCAAAATCCACAGTCTGATACGGATGTACCACAAGCTGCGCAGGCATCAACAGCCTCTGTCAAACCAACCAAAGCTCTTTCCCTGGTATCCAAGCGGATAATTCTGCAGCCAACAAACCGGGGAAATGTCATATTCACACACCCCACCTTTCTTGGATTCATGGCGAGCAACGCTCTCATCCGGAACGGGCAATGCCAGGCAGTTTTTGATCAACCAGATTGGTCAGCCAAGGAATTATCATTACGCTACCTGGCTCATCTTATTGATGTTTCGCAATATGTAAAAATGGATGTTCTTGATGAGGGAGGTCCCCTCTACAGGAAACTTTTTGCGGTTGCACATTGGATGAGGGAATGTAAGACAGGTGCAATATTCCGCCCCCAGGTTATGCGCAGACTAGCCCAGATCCTAAATAATGAGAATCTATCCTTTACCATTCGCGCAAATGCTGTCGCATCTCTTGTATTTGCCAACGAAAAAAATATCATCGGATTATTCAAGCAATACTGCAAAACTGGCTCACCGAGCGTAAAAAGACTGTCAGCGCTGGCTTGTGGAATCTTGAATGATGAATCTGCCCTGCCAGATCTGGCATCCCTGCTTGGAGATGAAGATGAGCATGTTCGAAATGCTGCTACCATGGCGATCTCAATCATGGCCATGCCGCAAGCCCAAGACCTTACAGCCAGGATACTTGTAC
>CAZRKL010000045.1:3697-16831 GCA_964600595.1 uncultured Leptolinea sp. | reverse complement strand
ACCTTGGGCCCAGAAGGGGTATCTTCGATCTCATAACCGAGTTCAGCCACCTGACTGCGGATGGCATCTGCATCTGCCCAGCGCTTTTCTTTACGCGCCAGCGCCCTCGCCTCCACCAGCTCATTGATTTCCGCAGGGATTTCTTCCTCCCGGGGCTGCCAGGTTGCCAGATCCAACCCGAGCACTTCATCCATTTTCAAGAGGGTGGCTTTGCGGGTGGATGCAGGCAGGTCAGATCGGATAAGCTCCCAAACTACGGCAAGCGCACGGGGCAAATTAAGGTCGTCGTTAATGGCATCCGTAAATTTCTCCAGGGTGGGTTCATCCACCACGCCAGGTTCACCCCATTCATACATGGTTGTCCGCAACCGGTTTAGCGCTACAGCAGCACCATCCATGCCCTCCCAGGTGAAGTTGAGTTTCGCCCGGTAGATTGCGCTGAAGGAGAAATATCGGTACACAAGCGGGTCGTAGCCCTTTTCCATCAATGTGGATACGCGGATAAATCCTCCGGCTGATTTCGCCATTTTTTCCTCCCCCATCTGGAGGAAATAGCAGTGCATCCAGAAATTCGCCAGGCGGGTGCCGTAGCAAGCCTCGGTTTGGGCAATTTCATTAGTGTGGTGCACATTGATGTGGTCTTCACCGCCACTGTGGATATCAAAATACTGCCCCAGATATTTGGCAGACATGGCTGAGCATTCGATGTGCCAGCCCGGGAAGCCCACACCCCAGGGGCTGTCCCACTCCATCTGGCGTTTTTTATCAGCGGGGCTGAACTTCCAGAGCGCGAAATCGGTAGGGTTACGCTTTTCTCCCATGTCAATGCGCGCGCCGGCTTTCAAGCCTTCCACATCCAGCCTGCCCAGCATACCGTAATCCGGCTGTTTAGAGGTGTCAAAATAGATGCCATCTGTGGTGCGGTAGGTGTAACCTTTCTCTTCTATGCAGCGGATGGTATCGATCTGTTCCTGAATGTGATCCGTAGCACGGCACCAAATGGTCGGTTCGAATATATTCAGCCGTTTTAGATCTTCTTTAAAAGCCTGCGTATAATATTCTGCAATCTCCCAGGCAGTTTTCCCGGTACGCGCAGAACCTTTTTCCATCTTGTCTTCGCCTTCATCGGCATCAGAAACCAGGTGTCCCACGTCAGTAATGTTCATCACGTGGTTGACCTGGAAACCATTCCATACCAGCACTCGTCTCAAGGTATCCGCAAAGAGGTATGCCCGCATATTTCCGATGTGGGGATAGTCGTACACAGTTGGTCCGCAGGAATAGACACCCACCTCGGGTGGATTTATTGGCTCAAATTCACGGATTGTTCTGGAAAAAGTATCAAAAAGATGAAGTTTCATGTGGTATCCTGGGCAATAATGGCTAACTGAAAGATAAAATGGTTGGTTGAATGCCATTATAATAAGCGCAGTTCGGATTGGAGTCAACCAAATGCCTGAATCCCCAAACAAAGCAATGGCGGTCAGAAGGATCCTCCCGTGGATGTGGGCCATTGCCCTGAGCAGTGCTGTTTTATCAATGATCCCTCACGCCACCCTGATCGCATGGCTGGGTAATATGGAGAAAGATGGAACTTTTGACTCCCTTTCCGAAAGCAGCCATCTGATCCTGGCATTGACGTTGAAAGTATTCTCCCTGGCAATCCTGGTTGGGATTGCCCTGTTATCGAGGAATCTGGATATATCTGAAGCGTGGTTAGTGAAATTCCTCAGCTGGTTGAAAACCATAAAGCCAAAAGATGAAATTGGTGTTTTATGGGCAGCAATCCGTGGGGAGAAGGGTAATGGAATTTTTTGGATTGCCATTCTAATTTTAATGAGCATGGGGATTATCATCCGTTGGAAGATGATTTATTACCCGGTCTGGTACGATGAAGCCTACACATTTGTAAAATTTGCGAGTCGTCCGCTCAGATACATCATCACCGATTACTCCGCGCCCAATAATCACATATTCCATTCGCTGCTGGTCGCACTTGTTTACAAATTTGCAGGTATTCATGTATGGGCGCTGCGTCTGCCGGCACTGGCAGCCGGAATTATCCTCATTCCGGCAGTATTTCTGGCTGGCAGAAGAATGTCGAATTCAACCGGAGGTCTCCTCGCCGCCTGCGCTGTGACCATCGCTCCAGTATTGGTGGATTTCTCAGTCAATGCCCGGGGGTATACGCTGGTCTGTCTCTTCGCGGCTCTCAGCTTCTGGCTGGCGCTCGAGATCGTTTATAGAAGCCGGGCGATATTCTGGATCCTGTTGGTGCTCTGCAGTGTTTTAGGCTTTTACACCATACCCATTTACCTGTATCCCGTTGGAGGAATTTTCCTCTGGCTCCTGGGCGCCGGATTATTTAGTGCACGCGAAAAATCAGATAAAAAAGCGTTTTTCCTGCGCTGGGTGGCAGCAGGTATGTTCACAGTTGGATTAATCATTCTAGTTTATTCACCGGTCATCCTATTTGGCACCGGTTTTCAGTCTATCATCGGGCATGAATTCATCCGTCCAGAAGACACGAATAAAATACTATCGGCAATTACCTCCCGATCAGTCAAAGTTTGGGAGTTTTTCAACAGCCGGGTTCCGCTCTGGATCACCTGGATAAGCGTAGCGGGCATATTCTTCCATGTTGTGTCAACAGTTGTTAAAATCCGAAAATCAATCCCATTCTGGTTAATCAGCAGCGTATGGATTCTAATAGCCCTCATTTTGCAACGTGTCGTTGCAGTTCCACGGATATGGCTCTTTCTTTTGGTCTTTTACATTCTGCTATCTGTTGACGGGTGGATGTGGCTTGGCGCATTTCTCGTAAAAAAACCAATGGAAAACCCTGCGGCAGTATCTCTGATGCTGGCGGGGATGCTGGTTCTTACTGCCTGGGGAGGATTCAGTAATAAACTTCTACCCAAAGCATCCAATATTGAGGAAAGCCACAATGAGCAGGCTGCCAAGTTTATCAGCCAGAATATTCCCGCTGATATGGCTCTCATCGGGGTTGCCCCTACACCCATTCAGGTCAGTTACTACCTGATGCAGCAGGGAGTAGCTTATAACCGATTCTATGACCGCAGCCGACCGGAAGAGCTGGCTGCTGCCTGGGTGATCGTGGTGGAAAAATCAAAATTCCCGAACCTCGAAGATGTCCTCACGCATCAATATCCACAAGGAGTGGATGAAATCTCAAGCGATAAGGTCCTTTTCATGTATAAGCGGCTAAGTATCGTAGAAGTCAAATTTCAACCCTGATACAGGATTTCAAAACCGTTGTTATTCATGCTACAATTTAGCTATGTCCAACACTAACCCATCCCCGGTTGATGAACTGACAAGAGCAAATCACCGCAGACAACTTTACTGGCAAATTCTGCTTCCCATCCTATTCGCAACTCTGGCATTTATTGCTCTGGGTGTGTTTGCTGCCAGTGCAGGAACAGACAGACCTGCAGTGTGGGCAAACATCTCCACCATTATGATTGCCTGCATTCTTATGTTTACCGGTTTGGGTTCTTTGCTCTTCCTCGCCGCGGGAATCATGGGAGTGGACTGGTTAATAAAGAAACTCCCTCCATTCAGCTACCTGGTTCAGCTATATGTTATGTATTTTGGTAAAAAAATCAGAGATTTGGCAGATCAATCTACTAAACCGGTGGTAAGCATCCAATCGAATGCGTCTGCAACAAAACCCGTGATAAATCGGATTAAGAGAAACATATCGCGAATAATGCATCGCAAAGAGGTCTAATGGAAGAAAATCAGAGTTGGAAACGAAGTATTCTGGTTGCCGGTGCCGTGATCGGCGCGATTAGCGGTCTGACGGCAGCATACCTGTATGTTAAGAAAACAGAAGAATTGACTGAGAGACCGCGGTTAACCAGCGGTGAAGGGGTGAAAATCGGATTGGGTCTGGTGGGATTACTCAAAATGATCACCGATCTGGGTAATAAATAGGCAATATCTAAAAAATACATGACTTTCGGTAAAATTCCCGCTCTGCATGTCCATCCGAAGTATCTGGTAGCGGGTCCGCTTAAACGTGAGTTCGTTATTTTATCCGATGGTAAATCGAGGTTGGATATCCTTGGGGGTGCAGGCGCGTACGCAGCTTGCGGAATTGCCCTTTGGGATCAACCCGTCGGGTTGACCTGCCGGGTAGGAGAAGACTACCCACACGAATGGCTTGAAGACCTGAACAAACATCAAATTGACACACGTGGTGTGAAAATATTGCCGCAAATAATGGATTTGCGGCTTTTTACTGGATATAACGCAGCGGGTGAACACGAAACCAGCAACCCGGTAAGATACTTCGCCCGCCACACCATCCCATTTCCTTCAATCTTGCTGAATTACACACCTCCGCAGGATACGAAACTGGGCATAGAAGAAATCCAGATCACATCGCCGCGTTCCAATGATATCCCGAAAGATTTTCTGGATGCAACTGCAGCGCATATCTGCGCAGTGGATTATCTGACTCAGAGCCTATTACAACCAGTGCTGCGCTCGGGTGAAGTAAAGACAATAACCATCGATGCGCATACATCTTATATGCAGCCTGAATACTTTAATAAACTTGCAGCTATCGTATCGGGATTGACAGCCTTTCTGGTGAAAGAAGATGATCTGCGCCTTTTCTTCCGCAACCGCACCAATGATCTTGTTGAAATGGCTGCAGCAGTTGCAAACCTGGGCTGCGAAATGGTAATTATCCATCTTTCAGATGGGAATAAAATGCTATACGAATTAACGACAAGAAAGAAATGGCTGATACCCATGTACCCCAGCGCCAGAATCAATTATCATTCTGCTCAGGCATCGTTCGGAGGCGGGTTACTGGCGGGATACCGTCTGTCGTTTGAACCGCTTCAGGCGTTGAAATACGGCATTATCACTGAAAGCATCGCCGCAGAAGGATTACACCCACTCAACATGTTTGATTCTTTGCCAGGACTGGCAAAAGCGAGAATCAATGCCCTCGATGAAATGGTTCGCCCCATCTAACCGTTAGTTTATCCCCAATAATTCAAAGACTTCCAGAGTTTCGCGCCGCCCTCTCACCAGGAGGGGGTCCAATCTGCGCAGCATTACATGCGGACGAACCTCAGCAGCAGTTTGGGCAGTGAGGATAATCTGAGATGCTTGCGCTGATTCCTGCAAACGTTTTGCAATATTCACGGTATCCCCAATGGCAGTAAATTCCATGCGTTTTTCAGAGCCGATCATACCGATGATTGCTTCGCCTGTATGAATGCCCATTGAGAAATCCAGATGAAAATCGGTTTCCAATTGGGAATAAATCTGTGGGAGTATTTCACGGATACGCCAGGCAGTTCTGAGTGCCCGCAAAGCGTGATCAGGCTGTTGCAGCGGCGCATTAAACCATGCCATCACTGAATCCCCAAGGAATTTGTCTATCGTTCCACCTTCATCCAGGATAATCTCCGCAGCTGCAGACAGATAACAATTAACGACAGAGAGTAACACCTCTGGTGAGACATTTTCTCCCAGGTTGGTAAATCCAGAAATATCTGCAAATAACACTGAGAGTGTCGCCCGGCTACCCCCCAGATGGAGGGCGTTCTTATCCAACTGCCGGATGACCGCGGGGCTGACCATCTTCTCAAACATGCGCTGATGGGCTTTAAGCTGGTTGGTCTCTGTTAGGTCTTCCAATACCATCGTCATACCGCGCATCTTCTTTTCTTTTGGATCCCGCAGCGGAGCTAACGATAAGCGAAAATCCATTGTCCCTTTTCCAGCTGACACCGGTTTCAATTCAATGCCAGTCAGCGGCGTTTCACTGGATTCCACCAAAGCGAGGTGTGGCTCAATTTGCCGGGCAAAATCTGGATTCGAATCTATTATTGCAGGTAATAGCTGCATACCAGGTTGAATTTGCAGCATCTTTCTGGCAGAAGGATTGCAGAAAATCACATTCCTTGCTTCATCTGTAGTGATAACACCACTGGTAAGGGATGAAAAAACCGAGATCATCAGATTCTTAAGGGCAGTAACATCTGACAGGCTGCGTTGAATGGATGAATATAGACGGGCATTTTCTAGAGCAATAGCAGCCTGGTTTGAAAATGCCATAAGAGTTTCGCGATCCATATCTGAGAAAACCCGATCTGTTACCCGGTGATCAGTATAGATCACACCAACTAAATCATCCTTTATCAATAGTGGAACACATAAAACAGATCGCAGCTTGTAAACCAGCACGCTCTCCTGATTTTGGAAGCGGGGATCTTCTCGGGCATTGGTCGTGAGCACCGGCTGGCAGGTATCCATCACCCGTTGGATGATTGTTCTTGATACCTGAATATCTTCTTCGGCAAGAGAATCCTGTTCCCAATTTCGGGCGATCTGGGTAACAAACTGGCCACTCCGATCCCGACGCATCAAGAAACCCCTTTCTGCACCGGTGATCTCAATAATCGCATCCATTACATTTTGCAGGACCACTTTGGTTTCAAGAGATGTATTCAATAGACGGCTGGTTTCTGCCATGCGATTCAAACGATCATAATTACGATGATGAATATTCACCACGTAACTGATTTCTTTAATTGATTCAATCAGCGCACCGCTGACCATCACCCCTTGGGGAAATGCCGCTTTGGCTTCAGATGTTGACAGCATCTCCTGCAAATCTGATACAGATTGTTCGAGACTTGTCAATTTTTCGAGTGTTGTAGAAACTGATGGCTTCATTCTAAATTCTTTCTCAACCCAATTCGACGGGCAATCATACGAAGCAACAACTTTCTATATATGACCCTGCTTTGCATTATTACTTCGTGACCACTATCTGGCCGGGATGAAAATACCATATTCTCATAAGAATCTGCAAAATTAAATATCTCCACCCTCATTTCCGGAAGGTATTCTGCCCAGCGCAGTATCCTTTCTCTGGGCGTCAAACCGGCTGGAGATGACACTCCGCCTATAAATAGTGCCATTTCAGGAAGGACAAGCGCCTGATCAACATTCGATGAAAAGTTTAAACCCGAGATCCATTCGCTCATTGGCGACTTATTCTTTTTTCCCCGTATTGCGAGACGGGCAAACCATAAACTCAGGTAGGTGTTGAAAAATAAACTTGCCACGAACACAACAAGAATGACGACACCAATAATGATCCATGGTATCGACGAAGCAACTCTGCCAGAGAAATTCGCTGCTCCTCCAAAAAATTCATCATTGAACTCCCGCGGTTCTCGGATACGGGGTGTGCGTACAGGAGTTATCTGTAATTCAGTTGATTCTGCCACCATGGAAGGTGTGGGTGTTGGTTCAAACTCATTACTACTCAACCTGGCAGATAATTGGTATTGCGGTTGTGAACTGGTCGCTTCAAAAGGAATCCAGCCATAATCCGGAAAAAATACCTCGACCCAGGCGTGGGAATCCTGCATACGAACCGTGTAAATTTTCTCATCATCATCCAGCTTGCCCTGTGCAAAACCCACCACCATTCGAGCGGGTATACCCACTGCCCGCATCATCATTACCGCGGAACTGGCATAGTAATTACAAAAACCTGTCCGGGAATCGAACAGGAAATAGTCCACCGGATCTTGACCGAATGGAATGGTATCAATGGAAATCTGGTATTTCATTTCGTCGCGAAGATATTTCGTGATTGCTTCTGCCTTTTCATAACGCGACGTATATTTTTCGGTTATCTCTGCCGCCAGAAATCTCACCCGCTCCGGCAACTCGCCTGGAATTTGCAAATAGAGTTCCCGAATTTCTTCCGGATCTTCTGTATTATTACTAATGACTTCTTCCTTTTCAACTTGAAGTATAGGAGAAGTAAACGAATATTCAGCTCCCGTATAGATGAGTGAAGTTGATTCCACCCGGTCAATATCTGCAAACTGAGTGACTTCCGGACGCAGAAAAATTACCGGAGTAAGATTGAATCCAGATGGTTCACGTTCGGTATAAAGCGTTTTTAATGAGCTGGTAATCACTTTTACCCGAAATTTTCTGGCTGCGGCACCTTCCCATTCAGATAACATGGGTAAGTTATCAGCTGCGCCAACCATATCTGATGGCACCGCCGAACTTGACCAGACTCCCAACTTGTAGGTATCGTAAGTCCGCACACGCCAGAAAAAGCGGTCTCCCTCACCGGGTGGGGGATCCACCCGCACTTCAAAAGCCGGAGCAGGTGATTGGTTCGCATTTGTTCCCAGTGAGAATTCATCTGAATAATATGTCAGGCTAAAATTTGAATCGCTTTTGAGGGGGGCAAAAAGATTGGCTAACGTTTTTCTTAGGTTTGACCATGTCGTATTCGTATCATCCCAGACAATTTCTTCGGGCATGTAACGTACACCAGCGCTCGGTATCAGGCTTATCCCCAGACCCAGACCAATTGCCAGGAGGATGGTAATACGGATCAAGTCTCTTTCGGCTGCCAACCGGTTTTCTGAACCAGTATCCTGCCATCCTTGCCTCTGGTGGAGCAAATTCATTCGGGCAATCAAGACGATGATGGTCAGGCTTAATGCCAGGGTAAGAATTCCCCGATGCGGGTAATAAATATCGAACCAGTCGATGACCAGGTAAGAAATCAAGACGGGCACGATTAACATCCAGGTTTTTCCCCAGCGGGTGATGGAGAAAGTGCCTGCATAAGCGATTACCCAAACCAAGCAAAGAGCGCCAGTTAAGAAAAGTATTGGATCTGAGAGAGCCCTATCAGCCTGAATTTGCCTGATTGAAAACATAAACCGCTGGACGATGACATCGATCCTGAATAGCCATACTCCACTCGGTTGATAGATGGTTACCAACAACCACATTATGGCAATACAGCCATAAACAATCCCGATCAGGACCATCCATCGAAATTTGAAGCGGGTATATCCTACCCAGATGCCCAACACGCAGGCAAAGGGTAAGATGTTTTGAACCATGAAGAGTTTTTCCACCCATCCGGTTGCGGCTAATCTTCCGCATAAGAGAATCAGCAAGACCAGTGAAAGAAATATAGATCCAGCATCCAACCAACGGATGGGGTGGAGAATTCTTTTTTCCACCATCTTTTGAGTGTACAATGAGGTCATTGCTAACGTCAACCTGGTAGAGAGAGGAAGATCAACGATTATGGAAGGGCTTTGGACAGGTCAAATAGATATTAATCTCTTTTTTCAATCTTTAGGGACTTGGCTGCTGGAACCAATGCGGGCATTCACCTTCTTAGGGAGTGAGCAGTTTTTTATCCTTTTCATGCCGGTACTTTTGTGGTGCGTTGATTATCCGCTGGGTTTGCGTATCGGGATGTTGCTGATTACAAGCGGACAGGTGAATGGGATTTTCAAGGTCCTCTTTCATTCCCCCAGACCATTCTGGGTCGATAGCAGGGTCTCCGCCTTCTCAGTGGAAAAATCCTTTGGCATGCCATCTGGTCATGCCATGAATACCAGCAGCCTGTTTGGCATGTTCGCTCACGGGATGCGAAGAAAGTGGATCACCATCGTCAGTGTAATTCTGATAATCATGGTTGGAATTTCACGGCTTTATCTGGGGATGCATTTCTTAGGAGATGTAATCGGCGGTTGGGTTTTAGGCGGAATTCTCCTGCTTATATTTATCAAACTAGATAAACCTGTAACAAAATGGTTTATCAGCAAGCCTGTAAACACCCAATATTTTTTGGTTATTTTAACAACCGGGATATGGATACTCATCACACTTATTCCAAACTTGCTGGCATCGAAATTTGTACTGCCGGCTGAATGGATAACAAATGCTGTCCTAGCCAATCCTGAAGCAGAACCGCATCCCTTTGAAATCAGCGGACTTTTTACCTTCGCGGGCATCTGGCTGGGGTTGGGTATTGGTGCCGTCTGGTTGAGGATGCGCGGTGGAATGGATGCCAGAGGGGTAGGCTCTCAACAACTTTTCCGCTTTCTCATTGGAATTGCCGGCTCATTTATCTTATGGATGGGTTTGGACTTATTGTTTCCAGGGGGAGAATCGGTGCTGGCATTAGTGCTGCGGATGGTCAGGTATGGATTGGTCGGTTTTTGGGTTTCAGGTGGCGCACCCGCGGTGTTCCGTAAGTTAAAGATAGCCAATCCAGCAGAGCTCAAAACATAATACTTCTTGCCTCATCTACTTGCAGAGGTGAGGTGAAATTCCTATAATACCTGTATCAGCAGAATGGAGGTAAGAAATGCGGAAGATGATCAGTTTTCTTATGGGGGCTATGATTGGCGGATTAGTAGGAGCTACCTTTGCCCTGCTATTTGCCCCATCATCCGGCAATGACATGCAAACAAAGATTAAAACCAATTTTACCAACCTGACAGATGAGATCCGCCAGGCAGCAACTGACAGGCGGAAGGAACTCACACTACAGTTGGAAACACTCCGTAAAGGGTAACCCTTTATAAATATTAATTTAAAAAAGGCATTTCTAATTGAAATGCCTTTTTTATACTCTAATTATTTATTCAACAGATAGAAAATAAGGCGCGGGCTGGCGGGTAAACCTGGTTGTTCCACTGATTACAATCATCATGGATTCTCCATCAGCAATACTGACCGGTATGCTTGCCCGATTGGTATCATCTAATTCCACATATGACACATTGGAACCGCCTGGACCGAATGTGATAAGGCTTACCCGATATGTCTGGGGAAGCTGGTTATAAAGCCGCACAAAACCGGCACTTTCCCAGTCCCCTTCACCTTCTTCAAAATCTTCGAAATACTCCAATTCAGGAATGCTGATATCATCCAACAGCATCCCTTCACCATTGACCGCCGCATCTGTGATGTATTCAAAACGGATCTGTACTTTTTTGCCGGCGTAAGCTGACAAATCTACTGACTCATTGATCCACCCAAAGGTTTTTCCGTTATATCCCCAGCCAAAGCTGTTTCCTGAAATGTCTTTATCAGTGCCTGATGGAGTTTTCAAAATATCCCACTTTTCACCATCTGTAGATGCCATTACATAAGAATAATCGTAGTCTTCTTCGAGGTCATACCAGGTATAGTATTCCAGAGTGGCTGTGTCAGTAAGGCTTCTGAGATCAAACTCCCGGCTGAGATACATGTTAGATTCGTCCCCCTTATTCGACCAGAAGGAGTAATCACCTGAATGGGAACCGGTTTCAAGCAATGTTGTGGTTGTTTTTCCCTGAAGTGTGATTGTGTGCTCTCCGGGACAGCTAATCAATAGATAATCTGCGCCATACTGTTGAACGGTGTCTGAGTAGCTGCCAGTCGGGCAGGAATTAATATCAGCAGAAATGGTAGCTGGAAACAGGGGAGCATAATCTTTGTAAAAAAATCTTCCATCGGCAACAGAGTTGTCATTGATGTAGTTTGTCACCGCCCAATCGGCGAAAAGATCATCCGCGGTAATAATTTTCCCTGTTGAAGGATCAACTTCATTTAAATCGGTAAGGATTTTATCGATACTAACCATGCCATTCTGATCTTCAGAAACCAACGCTTTGGTTGCATCTTCTCCAAACCGATCGAGGAAGTATTTGACGAACAGATAACTCGCCCCATAATGCCCGCTGTTGTCTCCTACACCGACCCCCCAATCTGTCAATTGTAAATCGGGGTTCATGAGGTATGAACTGTCAAATCCACCCACATCATAGCCGTTGATGAAAGCAGCCAGCTCAGAAAAACCTTCGTTCAACCATGTTTCTTCATTTAGATCACGGTACCAGTGAATCATGTGCTGGAATTCATGCGCAAGAACGCCGTAAGTAAATTCATCAGCGAGGTCAAGATTATCTGCATTAAGCAGGAAAAGTTCGTGAGCATTGCTGTATTCATGCACTTCGGGGTTGTATTCATCGGAAGATGAGAAATAGCCCGCCAGGTCATTACCAGCATTGGTTGCCATCAGAATAAATAATCGCGGATCATTATCCACGCCGGGTGTCCATTCTGAACCAAAGAATTCCCGATTGGTTGGATAGATTTTCTCTTCAAATGTCTCCGCCAGACGTTTGAGATCCCCTTCGTTATAGGTAACTCCATTTTCGATCCAAAAATACAGGTGGGGAGTTTGATAACGCAAGGATGCAGTAATCTGGAAGGATTCGTTTGTATCAGTATTTGTGATCCAGAAAGGTTTTGAATCTCCAATCATGTATGGAACCAGTGGTCCCGGAACTGTTAGAGGGATATCCTTTTTTCCATAAATGCGGGCTGATAAATCGTACAGGTTCGTTATGGGGACTTCAACCTCTTGCATTACCCGCAACATATCGTACGCTTTTTCCTGACCCTCGACCGGGATCACCTCAGGAGCTGGTATCGGATCGGATGAGAAGTTTTCAGGATTCGTGACAACCGTAGTTTCAGTCGGTTCCACTGTCGCAGCTGAAGATGGACCGAACACGCCATAACCAATTGCTCCCATTGTTGCCAATAAACAGCAACAGAAAACAATGACCACAAGAATAATTATCACTATGACAACAGATTTTTTCATTTATCCCTCTACTGAACCATATCTAAAATAAATCGTACTGGTTTTGATTATACCCAGTACGATTAAAATCAGATGATTATTATACAGCCATCCTGTCCGCGGCTGGTTTATTCTACCAATGGCACGTAATTTGAGTAGCCATCTGAAATGGCTTTGAAGTTGAGCAAAACCAGGTTTTTAGTGCAATCAGTTGTTGTCGATATATTAACCTTATTGGATAACACATTACCACTCAAGTCATAGAGCTGAACCCAGACTGTTTGGTTGGATGCAACCACTTTTGTTCCAAGAACCAGTTCATATCCACCTTCACCATAACTGGTGGCAGCACCGGTCATTCCCACCAGGGATACGGCAGCTCCATTCCAGGTGCCGCCAGCCTTAACCACAATATTCTTGATTGGCGATCCATCGGTATCAAACACCTGCCCGGCAATTCCCTGCCAGCTGCATCCAGCACTCGAATTTACAAAATTCTGGATCATCACAGGCGATCCGGCTTGAACTGCAAACATATAAGCCTGACTGGTGGGCGCAGCAGTCACAACGCTTGTTGCGGTTGGTGCAGTGGTAGGTGTATTGGTCTTCGCTGTGGTCACGGTGGGCACTGCTGTAGTTGGTACAGATGTTGGAGCCTG
>CAZRKL010000045.1:0-3597 GCA_964600595.1 uncultured Leptolinea sp. | reverse complement strand
GGCTGACAGGCTGCCAGACTGACACCCAGTATGATTAAGCTGATTACTTTGAAATGACGCATAGACCTCTCCAACGGTTAAATGGCGACACTGCCTTTTCCGTAAAATGAGGTGCAATAATTAGACCAAGCCAATTGATTTTAAAATTTGCGCTGACGCAGGTTTAATCGCCACAATCCGATGAACCCCCACAGCATGATCCCTAAAACATTTATCGCCTGCAGCGCGATGATAAACGTAAGCGCCTGGCTTTTGGAGATTCCGTACAAAGGCAGTAATGTGACCGCAACAAACTGGTATACCCCAACATAACCGGGGGTGGATGGGATTGCGCTGGAAAGACCCATTGCCAGCAGCAGCACGAACGCCTGGGCAAAGTTAAAACTCATATTTAGCCCATAACTGAGCATGATCACACCAAATGCGTCAATTGCCCACAGGACAGCGGAATAAACCAGGAACATCCCCGCCCGGGCAGGGTGGATAAAGGCACTGGCACCCAGGATGAAATCGTGCATTAGTTTAACTGCAAGCGTACGAATTTTATCCGGAAGAGGCAGACGCAAAAGCATCTGTTCGAGCCAGCCGGAAAATCGAGGAGCAAGGAATAGGAAAATTAATGCGACGAAACCAATGATACCCATCACACGCATGGCGTTTCCCAACCATTCGGGTGTTTGGCCGATGAACGGGATAGAAAACACACCGATGAGGACCAGAATAACGACATCGAGCATACGTTCGGTCATGGCAGTGGCGAATATGTAAGATTTTGAGACACCCGTCTTTTGCCCCAGCAGCACCGTGCGGATCACTTCACCTGCCCGCGCGGGCAGGAAGTTGTTACCCAGGTAACCCACCGCAGCAGCCCAGAACATGGTTAGTGCTGGCACCTTCTGCCGGGCAGAAACCAGAACACCCCAACGGATACCTCTCAGGAAGATTGTGGTTGAGCTGCAAAGGAACAGGATTACCAGAAATTCTGGTCGGGCAGTCTGGATGGTGGTTAGCATCTCCTGCCAGGACACACCCCGAATTGCCAGGTAAAGGAGGATGGCGGCAATCACAATGGATAGCGCCAGGTACCACTTGTTGACCGGTTTTCGTTCGGGGATCACCTCCGCGTTGTTGGTTTCATCAGGTATGTTCAATTACATCTCCAGAATGATGGTAACCGGACCATCATTTAGCAAATCCACTTTCATATGGGCGCCAAAAACACCCTGACCGGTTTCAACTCCCAACCCCCGCAGACAATTCGCGAAGTAATCCACGAGCGGAGAAGCAACATCTGGTTGGGCGGCATCGATAAACGCCGGGCGCAGCCCCTTTCGGGTATCGGCGTACAGGGTAAACTGAGAAACTACAATCGCCGATCCCTTCACATCCAGAAGGGACCGGTTCATTTTTTCTTCATCATCAGGAAAGATGCGTATCTGGGCACATTTACGGGCAAGTTTTTCAGCGTTTTCTTCCCGGTCGCTGTGCGTCACCCCCAGCAAAATCAACAACCCCTTATCAATTTGCGCTGTTGTCTTGCCATCCACATCCACCTGTGCGCGGCTGACGCGCTGCAGTACAGCTCGCATTATTCATCCATCTGCGGCAGACCGACCGCTTCACGAACTTCCTTCATCGTCTGCGCTGCGATTGCGCGGGCGCGCCGGGCACCATCCAACAGGATGTCATTGACTTCATCTGGTTTCTGCGCAAACTGCGCTCTTCTCTCCCGGAAAGGAGCCAGGTGATTATTCAAGTGCTTCGCGTATAGTTTCTTGCAGTCTACACAGCCGATGCCAGCCCGCCGACATTCTACATTCACCATATCCACATCTTCTTTTGGCGAGAAGATTTTGTGCATGGTAAAAACATTACAGACATCCGGGTTGCCTGGATCCGTTCGTTTTAAACGGGCAGGATCCGTTTTCATGGTCATAATCCGCTGTTGAGTCTCTTCAGGTGAAGAAGCAATCTCGATGTGGTTATTCAGGCTCTTGCCCATCTTCTGCTCACCATCCAGACCCAGGATCTTCGGAAATTCCGTAACCTTCATCTGCGGCTCTATCAGCACGTTGCAGTTATAGCGGAAATTGAAAGATCGCACCGCCTCACGGGTAAACTCAATGTGCGGCGCCTGATCCACACCCACGGGCACAGCATTTGCTTTGTAGAGGGCAATATCCGCTGACATGAGCACCGGGTAACCCACCAGACCATAGTTTATATTGTGAGGATTCTCACGCGCCTTCTCTTTGAAAGTAGGCAGGTCGGTGAGCTTGCCCAGCGGGGTGACCATGGATAAGATGGTATGCAGCTCTGTTACCTGGGGCACCATACTTTGCACGAATATAATCGAATCAGTGGGAGAGATGCCGGCAGCCAGCCAGTCGAGCGCCATCTCCAGAATATTCTGGCGCAGGTTAACGGTGTCTTCTACCGTGGTCAACGCGTGCAGATCCACGATACAGTAGACACAGTCAAAATCTGCCTGCAAGGCAACATAATTCTTGATGGCACCCAGGTAATTGCCCAGATGCTGGCGCCCGGTAGGGCGTGCTCCCGAAAAGACTCGTCCCTTTTTAGCCATTGCTACTTCCTCAACTGTTCTTTCACAAGTTTCAAAACCTCACCCTCTTCGGCGTGACGTCCTGTTTTCAGTTTTGAATAGACTAATTTTCCATTTACCACTACTTCGAATCTGCCTCCATCTGAGGGTACAAGCGAGACAGATTTTATTTCCGGTTCGAACTCCTGCAATAATTCCGCTGCCAGACCGACAGCCCGGGGAGTGTAATGTCAGACCACGCAGTAGGTAATGGAAATATCCAGCATTGTTGCCTCCGATTATCAGCTTTTCTTGATTATAAACGCAAGTTGTCTGTATCGGGAGAACCCGGCTTACAGGCTGATCACTTTTTCAGCATTCTGCAGCGCATCCAGGATGTCTCCCATTCCGCCGACCACACCAACCTTTACCTGTTGTGATAATCCAAAGGTCTCGAGACAGGTTTGGCAGAGCACCAACTCCACACCACTGGATTCCAGTTCGCGCAGTTGTTCAAGAACGGGAGAACCCTCGCAGGCAAGCCTGACACCATCTGTGTAGAAAAGGATCTTACCTGGAAATACACCTGACTGCAGGGTGAGGGTCAGGTATTTGACCGCCAGACGTAATGGCAGGTCTCCCTGCGTTTCACCCATACCGTACCGGGTGAATAAAATTACTGATTGGTCTCTCATAAATTTCTCCTGTGCGGGTGGATTCCATGCAAAAACCGCCAGCGGCTGCCGGCGGTGGGGGAATACACAGGGAAGGTAATAAATCCGCCTACCTCAGCAACCGGAATGGTGGTTGAACAGCCAACGGCTGTTCTTGGAATAAACTCAAAGGCAGTGGATCATCATGGCATCAACCCAAATTTTGTTGAATGGCAATATTATACCTGCGAAAATCTACAAAACTTATTTCATCTTTTGATACATCAAACCACAATAATACTGTAAGAGAACTATCAAACAAACTCACCCCTCGCCACGGTTACACTCTTCCCGCCAACCTGGATTTGAATCTGTGTACCTGCCTGGCTGGCTTTGAGT
>CAZRKL010000044.1:8804-16914 GCA_964600595.1 uncultured Leptolinea sp. | reverse complement strand
GTAAATCTGCAAATCAAACAATGAGAGAATTATATTATCGGATGAAGCGTTTTGGGTAATCGGGGATTCTCTCTAAATAAAAACCGGGCACGGCAAACTCATCCAATTATTAATCCAGGATAGTAGTCTTAATCAGACACTATCCGCAAAAAATGGACACCCAAAATTCCGTGGATGTCAATTATTGTACTTACTTTAATATAGTAAGAATTGGATTTTTCTTTAGTCTAAGATCTATTCTCAGGGGGGATTGGTTAATATTGGGAATTTCACACAAAGGGGTGGATTCCTGTCAATCAACGGGCTGCCTGGATTCCTTGCTGGGCAAGCCAGCGTAGAATTGTTGAGTCAATTTCATCGCGGATTCGACGGAACACTGCGAGCTTCTCTAACTCACTCCCTGTAATCGCAGCAGGATCATCAAAACCCCAGTGTAAGCGTTGACCCATTCCCGGGAAATAGGGACAATTCTCTTCTGCATTTCCGCACACCGTTATCAGATAGGAAAAATCCATTTTGCCCACATACTCAGTCAGATGCTTGGAGCGGTGGGACGACATGGGAATTCCCAGCTCTTCCATAACCCGGATAGTACATGGATTTACACCTTTAGGCTCCAACCCGGCTGAGTACACATTGTAGTGGTCACCCGCATGCCAGCGCAACAAGGCTTCAGCCATTTGACTGCGGGCAGAATTGCCTGTACACAAAAATAAAACATTGGATTTACTCATTATCGTAAAACCTAAAAACATTGTTTGATGTAAGTATTGATCTTTCATATTACTATCATAAACAGGGTAGATTAACCTGACATAAATGTTATGTTATGGAATTGTTAATGTTTTCAACAAGACAGCTTGCATGAAACCCTCTGCGATCCTATAATCTACCAGATGGAAAGATTCCTGAACAGAATTAAGAGATACTCGTGGGTTGTGCCAATTCTGGCTCTGGTTGTCTTAATAGTCTGGTGGATCGAGACACCCGCCGGTTTGTTAGGAAAAGCAGATGCAATCGGATACGCAGTCTGTCACCAGATCCCGGCGCGGATGTACCACCTTGATGATCGCCCATTACCGCTCTGTGTTCGCTGCTCAGGAATGTATCTGGGCGCTATGGCAGGGCTAATTTACCAATTTCTCCGTAAACCAAGGCATGGTGAAATGCTGACCTGGAAATCAGGAATCCCATTTATGGTTCTGGCTGCTGCCTGGGCATTGGATGGATTTAATTCATTTGTTCACTTGATACCGGGCATCACTGGCATTTATGAACCCAGTCACAATCTAAGGTTGATAACCGGTCTGGGTATGGGTACTGCCATGGCAGCGATTGTTGCCCCTATTTTTCATCAGACGATTTGGAAGCAGTACACGCCGCAACAAGTTTTCAACCATCCACGACCTTACCTCGAACTTCTCCTGGTTATCACCCTGATTGGGATTAGCGCATGGACCGAGAATCCGCTATTTCTATATCCTTACGCATTGATCAGCGCAGCTGGGGTGATGGTTGTGCTCACGATGGTTTACACAATGGTGTGGGTAATGGTGTTCAGGCAGGAAAATAAATATCAGACCCTGCGGGATTTGATCATCCCGCTGAGCGCAGGATTTTTGACAGCATTATTTCAGATCGGGCTGATTGATTATCTTCGATACCAGCTCACCGGAACCTGGGGTGGATTTACTTTTTAGGTTGGTTTAGTTGTAGCATTTGAGGAAAAACTCTCTATAATAGAGATATCATTTCATCAGTTATCATTGGAGGGAAGAATGGAAAATCCAGAAAAACCTGTAAAACCTGTTCGCGCACCCAAAGCTGCCATGCCACCTGTTGAACCAGATCCGGTTCCCGCTTTTGATTTGCCCCCCGTACCTGAACCGGTAGGAAGTGTCAATGTTGTACCGCCTGCTCCTCCCGCAAAGAAAAAGATGAGCGGATGGTTGATCGCCCTGATAGTAGTCGTGGTGATTTGCTGCTGTATCGTTGCCGTGGTTGTTGGTGCTTTCTCTCTGTTCGGAACCGCGATTCAGGATGCACTTAATAGCGGTGAATTCAACTTCGAAGATTTTCAGTATCTTGTTCCACTGACCCGCTTCATGATCTAATCAGCTTTATATAAAAAATGGCTGCCAAATTCTGGGCAGCCATTTTTTCGATTAATAACCTTTTTGTAGAATATACTCCACAAGGTCAGCGTTGAACACATACTCCTCCACCGTTCCAACCAACCAGGCGCTGTCTTCATCTTCCCAGGTAACGCCAAATACAGGCTTGCCACTCACCTCGCGAATGTCTCCCCACCAGCGCATTTCACCGGATTTTTCATCTCGGTGTCTGAGCGCTTCAATGCGTGTCAAATCTCCAGAGATTGGATCGAAACTAACCACCAGGGATTGTTCGCTTTCACCAAAGGGCACAAACAATCGGGCAGAGTTCTCATCAATTGGTTCCCATCTGGCACCCGGAGTGGTAACAAATGCGGCCGGGTAGGTGAAGGCTTCAGCCCATAATCCCAGATTGGCAGCACTGTGTGTGTATGGGGCGTCTTCCAATGTGCCAAAAGGAAGTTCCAGTCGGGTGTGACCATCCAGATACTGTTCATTGACCTTGAAAAGTGGATAACCCCACACTGTTGCTTCCATATAATGGCGATACCCCTGACCCACCAGATGAGAAAAACGGATACGGGATGGAAATGTGATCCCCATGAACCGCACAGTCCCTCTTCCACTGTAGACAACGGTCTTATATACAGGAATCTGCTCCCCATATTCCATACGCATGAACCGGTCAACAGGAGCTGGTAAGCCATCAGGCAGGGGTATGGTTTCAATTTCAGCCGGTTTCCCTTCAAATGGCGGGAAAGATGCTGGTTTGTACTGAAGACCGCCACCCATGAAGACAACGAGAAGGAAAAACAGGTCGATCCAGAATCCTCTAAAGGCAACCTGCCAGTCGAGAACGCAGATAATCATGGAGAGAACCGTGGATACAAACAATATTGGTACCCAGACTGGTGACTTCATCAGCATCAAAATGCCACCTATGATAAAACCAAGCGTGGTGAGCAGCCAGAAGATACTGTACACACGCATCCCGGCAACACCAATTTCCCAGCGACCTGCCAGGAGAGCGGTTTTATATGGAAGGTCGGCAATCTTCGCCAACGGGAAGTAGGAAAACAAGCCCATCAGGTGAACCAAGCCATGCAAAACCGCGAGTACCGCAACAATAATGGATAATGTCTTTATCATTTTTAACTCCTAAGTTAACTGGCAGCCTGCCAGAAAGAATTCAATCAGGTTTTTCATCTCTGCTTCATCTGGAACAACCACCTGAGTAGTGGTTTGAAACATGTTGTCTTGCATCAGACGGATTGAGAATATATTCGAGAAAAGGTCAGACAGGAATCGCGCAGAATATTTTGAGGTACTTATTCTGTTGTCTAACAGAGAATGAAAATAATTCTCCAGGATGTGCCGGTTCCCTTTACTACCCATTTGGACAGCTTCAAGTAATTCAGGGATTTGCCGGGCTTCACACATCAACAGCCGCAGAAAATCCAGGTTTCCGGCAGTATCCTGCACCTGCATATTTGCCATCATGGTAATATCCTGGCGCACATCCCCACTCAGGTTAGATTGAAAATTTTCTGCGAATCCACTTGCGTTGAAGTGCTGCATACACGCGAGCAAGAGATCCTTTTTGGTGCCGAAAATCCGGAATATGGTCACCTCATTAACATCCGCGGCTTCCGCAATTTTCCGAGTGGTTGCCCGGGAATATCCGATCAACCCAAATAAATGCAGCGCTGCCGTGATAATTTTTTGACGCGTGGTTTCTTGATTTGGCACATTTGGTTCTTCCAACATTTTTGCCTTCCCTTGATGCAAGTGTTTGCTTGCATCTAGTATATCTCGATTACGCGTTCATGCAAGTGATTACTTGCATGCATTATCTATGACATTTGGCAAACAAAGAACCCGCCTGCATAGCGCAGACGGGTTCAGGTAGAAATATGACACCCGGTCAAGTTTTCCCTCCCATTAAGGGTTGATTATGACACCTGCCATTGGATTACTCCGGTCTTGGCAGATAGCTGGAAAAGGATAATCCAGCGAACAACACCGTCATGAGTACCACAACCATCCAGACGGCTCCCATCACACACCTCCTTCTTCTTCTCTACCTCCATTATCGGTAAGGATTTACAAGAAAACAATACTGAATACAACATATTTACGGGAGATTCACCCATAAGTTGCTGTTTATATATACTTTAACGCCAAAGTATGAATTTTGTTCCGATTTATTGTGTAATTGGTATGAACCTGGCAAAAGTATCTTCGGAGAAATGAAAACCGGATGAGCACAAAACTCATCCGGTTCGTGAATTCTGCTTTCAAGCTGCTATTTTGCAGTGATTTCAACACCGCTTTTTATGACATTCAATGGGGCTTCATGCGACCAGAGAGCTTCCCATACATTTTCAGCGTTTAGCACCACCAGGTCAGCGGTGCAGCCTTCTTTAAGACCAAAGTTCTTGATGTTGAGCGCTTTCGCCGCGTTGGTGGTGATGAGATCATACAAGATTTCCATCTCATCGCGACCTACCATATTCATGATATGCGAAGCCAGGAAAGCGACTTCAAGCATATTATTGCGACCATATGGATAGTACGCATCGGCGATATCATCCTGCCCAAGTGCCACATTCACGCCTGCCTTGTAAAGTGATTTTACACGGGCATACAGCGGACCTGTTTGCGGGTCGGATACCAGACCGATCTGGGCTTTCTTCAGGAGGTATTCGATTTTGCGATAATATGGTTCTGGGTATAGTGCCATGGCACGAGCATGTTGCGCGGTTACCCTTCCCTGCCAACCCATCTCAAGTGTTTTAACAGCCATCATTTCAAGGGTTTTCAAGGTTGGATCGCCGGCATCATCCACCAGCATGGAGACATCTTTGTTGTATTTCTTTGCCAGAGCAAACATCTGATCGATGTGTGCCTGTTCATCTTTTTCAGTGTATTCGATCCACGGGATACCACCCACAACATCCGCACCAAGTTTTAATGCTTCTTCAACCAATTCAGCGGCACCCGGATCGCGCACTACCCCATCCTGCGGGAAAGCAACAACCTGAATCTCCACCTTGCCCTTATATTCTTCGCGTGCTTTTATGAGTGCTTTAACACCTTCAAGCTTACCGGTGGTGTCGGTATCGGCAAACGCGCGGATGTGGGTGTTACCGAAACGGATCGCCAGATTTACCGCCTTGCGGACATTTTCGATGATCCATTTCTCATCGTATTTCTCTTTTACCTTAGAAGCCAGCTCGATTGCAGTCATTGCGCCACCCATACCACCAGCGGTATAGGCGTCAATGGCTTCATCGTCCATCATCTTCAGTGTGTAAACTTTGCAAAGGTGCAGGTGACCATTGACAAATGATTCGGTTACAAGGTTGCCTTTAGCGTCAATGGTTTTCTTTGCGTCACCAGAGACTTTCTCGGCAATTTTTGCAATTTTGCCACCTTCGATTGCTATTTCAACAAGTTTTCCTGCGGATGCACGGGTTTTTGCATTCTTAATCAAGATATCAAATGCCATGGTATCCTCTCCAGAAAGAAAAAGTTAGATAAACTGCCCCGTCAGGATTTCCCAACGGAGCAGCAAGTTTTAACTATTTACGCTCTTTTACCAGCTTTTGGGCAATGAGCGCGCCATCACGGATGGGCTCATATCCGGTGCAGCGGCAAAGATGTTTATTCAGCGCATTACCCAGTTCCTGTTCGCTGGCATCCGGGTTGGCTTCTAACGCGGCCACCAGTTCCATCACGATACCGGGCGTGCAGAAACCGCACTGTACTGCACCTGATTCAGCAATCGCCTTCTGTACCGGATGTAAATCCGTTCCTTTTGCCAGACCTTCCACAGTTAATATTTCCGCTCCGGCAGCTTTACTGATGGAAGTATTGCAGCTCTTTGTTGCTTTGCCATTCATAATTACAGTGCAGGTTCCACAGGTGGCATTATCGCAACCATGCTTGGTTCCAGTCAGATTCAATTCTTCCCGAAGCACATCGATCAACATGACATCTGGTTCAACTTCTACTGTTCGGGGGATGCCGTTTACTGTTAATGAGAATTTTTCGGCCATCTTGTTACTCCTTCTTGCCTTCAAGGGCTTTCTTGATTTTTTCCGGTGTCACAGGGATCTCAAAAAAGTCCACTCCGATTGCATCATATACCGCATTCATAATCGATGGTGCGGGTCCGATGACAGAGTGCTCACCGATACCGCGTGCGCCAAATGGACCCACCGCATCGGGCGTCTCAACAAAATTGATGACATGCTCAGTCGCTTCTTTATAGGTCGGTATGTGATATTTAAAGAATTGCGGGTTGATAATGCGACCCTGCTCGTCGTACTGAAGTTCTTCGTAAAGTGCTGCTCCAATTGCCATCGTCACACCACCCATCACTGAGCCGCGGATCTGCAATGGATTGATTACCTGACCCACATCGAAAGTGGATACATATCTATCAACGATGATCTTGCCGGTTTTCTTTTCGATTCGAATCTCAGCAGCCTGAGCGCCAAATGTGTAACTCACACCGATGCTTCCCTGTCCATTCTGATCAGGGTTCGAATATCGTGGAAGACGCGCATCGGATACTGCCTGAACAAGCTCGCCGATGGTGATCCCATCAGATGTTATGTAACCGCGTGCCAGCGCGCCAACCTCCACCCGGATGGTGGGATCGTTGCGAAGGAAAACAAACTCGCCGTTATATTCGAGATAATCTGGATCCGTTTTGAGTACCTGGGCAGCGGTTGCCTTCAACTGGGCAATCAGTTTGTCCGCCGCGCGGATGATCGCCCTGCCACCCTGGGTGGTGAACATCGATCCGATCGTCTGCCATTCGTATGGCGAATACTGTGTATCAATTTCTGTATAGACGCGGATCTTCTCGGGCGGGATCTGCAACGCCTCGGCAGCCACCTGGCGAATAACGGTACGTAATCCCTGACCTACTTCGGCACCACCCATATTGATGGAAACACTCCCATCAATATTCATTTTCATGTAGCAACCCTTGGTGGAGAATGGTGCGCCCTTGGGTGATTTGAACACTGCGGCAAATCCACGTCCGTAAATGTAGTTATCGTCTTCTTTGGGCTTATCCTTGCCAAAGACTTCCTTTTGGACCATGTCTGCGCATTTTTCGATATCACCATGCGATTTCCACATGGTCTCACCCACCGCGTTCACCTTGCCTTCTTTCAGATAATTCTTACGTCGCAGCTCGAATGGGTCCATCTTCAGTTCACGCGCGAGGAGATCCATCATGCGTTCTGAGGCAATCTGAGATTCCTGGTGCCCGTAACCACGATAAGCGCCCACCGCGGGAGTATTGGTATAGACGGTGTACCCGGTGAGATCACAATGCTCGTAAGCATACGGTCCGGTTGAGTTGTGGGTAGAGGCGATAGTAACATTCACTGCGGTATCCGCATAAGCGCCACCAGAGTGGAATAATTCAGTCTTAATGGCTACCAATTTGCCATCTTTCTTGGCGCCAATTTTTATGCGGGTGCGGATGCCGTGTGCAATCAGGGAACTGGTGAAATCTTCTTCACGGGTGGCAACCCACTTAACAGGACGACCCGGCACAAAGCTGGCGACCCAGGCAACAGTTTGTTCCACCGTGATATCTGATTTATAACCAAAGCATCCACCGATATCGGGAATGTGTACCCGCACATCAGAGATGGGAACACCGTACGAATGAGCCAGATCTTCACGAATGATGAATGGGCAGATGGAAGATGACCACGCTTCAATGGTTTTATCTTCCTTGAACCAGACGATAGAACCATGAGGCTCAAGAGCCGCGCAAGACCCGTGGGGGTAGTTGAACTCATGCTCGATGACGACATCGGCTTCAGCGAACCCATCTTCGCCCTTGCCTTTTTTGAGGTGGTACACATTTGCCACATTGGTTTTCGGCATGGGCTTCAGGGTTGGCAGCCGCCAGTAGTCTTCATGCTTATCGTGAATGAGCACTGCGTCTTTTGCCATTGCCTTTA
>CAZRKL010000044.1:0-8704 GCA_964600595.1 uncultured Leptolinea sp. | reverse complement strand
GTATCGATGCTTTTTACCAGTGCATGTGCAATCGGCGGACGGAGTACCGATGCGTGCAGCATATCCGGTAATCGCACATCGTCCAGGAATACGGCTTTACCGGTAACTTTACTGATCGCATCGGGACGGATATATGATTTACCGATGTATTTCATTTAAAACCTCCTGAATATTGGGGTTGATATCTCACTTATTCCCGCCTGTACGGTTTTAGTATGGCGGATGGAGCTGATATGGAACGACCTGCCAGCGCCAGAGCAAAAATTGTCACCAGGTACGGCAAAGACAGGAACAACTCGTAGGGCAATTTAAAGCCCAGAGTCTGCAAACGCAATTGCAGCGCTTGAACACCACCAAATATCAAGGCGCCCCACAGTACCTGAATTGCATTCCAGTTTGCAAAAATAATCAAAGCGATACAAACCCATCCCCGACCAGCTACGATGCCGAATGTAAAAGCACCCAACTGCGCCAACGAGAGGAAAGCACCGCCAATCGCCATCAAACCTCCGCCGATCATCAAAGCGTAAGTACGAATGGCGTAGACATTCAAACCGGCAGCATCCGCAGCTTCAGGATTTTCACCCACCGCACGAATCTGCAAACCGAAACGGGTGCGCATGATCACCCACCAGACTACCGGGATCAGAAGGATACCAATATAGGTAAGCAAGTATTGGGTAAAGATGGGTCCAAGGACCGGAGCATCCCCAAAGAGAGATATCTGGGAAAATGTATCAATGGATGGCTGAACCTTGGATTCACCAAAAACAAGCCTGAATGAAAACAGAGATACACCCGTCCAGAGCATGGTAATACCCAGTCCAGATACATGCTGATTGACACCCAAGCGCACGGTAAGGAGTGACATCAACAGCCCGGAAATCATCCCGGCAAGAATGGCAGCCAGAATGCCGAGCCAGAGTGATTCAGAGTGATATGCAACCGCAAACCCGACAAATGCACCCAGGAACATGGTACCTTCGATGCCGAGGTTCAAAATACCGGCTCGTTCACTGAAGAGTTCTCCCAGTGTGCCATAGATCAGGGGGGTTGCAACACGGAGGGTCGCAGCAAGCAAACCCACAATAAAGATGACAAATGGAGTATCCATAGCTAACCTCTCCGGATACGGAAATTCTGAAGAACAAACAACGCCAGCGTTACCAACAACAGGGTTGAAGAAACCACATCACCCAGGTAAACCGGTACCCCCAATGTCCGGCTGACGGTTTGCGCACCTGTATCGATCAAGCCCATAAACAGCGCGGCTATACCAACCCCGAATGGATTTAATCCACCCAGGGTGGCTATGACGATACCGTTATATCCAAGACCATCTGAAATTGCATCGATCAAGTGGAAATGGATACCCGCCACCTCACCTGCACCAGCGAGACCAGCAATTCCACCAGATACCAGCGCAACAATCAGCATGGTTCGATTGACCTTGATTCCTGCAAAACGGGCGCCCTCTTTGCTGTGACCGATCGCGCGCATCCGCAAACCAAAGGAGGTCTTTGACAGCACGATCCATTCAACAATGATGACGATGACTGCCAGAAGAAAACCCAGATGCAGACGGGTCCGTGGGATCAACTTAAAGAAGACAGTTCCGGCAGCGATTTCTGGAGATTGCGGCCACATGGATACCGGGTCGCGCCAGGGGCCATTCAGTACGAAACTGGTTACAAAAATAACCACCGAGTTCAGCAGTAATGTGGTTACCACTTCATCCACATTAAGTTTCATTTTTAACAACGCCGGTCCCAGAGCCCAGAGCATACCGGCTGCAAATCCACCAACAACCATCGCCGGAATACCAAGCCAGGGAGATACATCTTTAAGAATAATCCCCAACCAGGCTGCCATGATAGCGCCGGCGTACAGTTGACCTTCAGCACCAATGTTGTAGTAACCCGCGCTGAAAGCAAAAGCTACCGCTGCACCGGTTAACAAGAGCGGTGTCGATTTCACGAGCACCTCAATTGCGCTAACATTTGTGCTCAGCGGAAGGATCAGGAAGTTGTAATACGCCTCAAAGGGATTCGCCCCTGCCAGAACAATCAAAATCGATGTGATGATGAATGTAACAGGAACAGCAATAATGGGTATCAGCGGTCGAAGCCAGACAGGTGCTGGAGCCCGCTCAATTCTCAATTTAGACACAGTTCTCCTCCTCGCACTTGTATCAGGCTGCCGAGCCTGCCATCAGTAAGCCCAGTTTTTCTGCTGTAGCTTCCTGTGCAGGGATGACACCCATAATTTTGCCTTCATATATGACGGCAATCCGATCAGACAACGCCATGATCTCATCCAGATCTTCAGAGATCAGCAAAACTGCGCAGCCCCGGTCGCGTTGTTCAAGAATACGCGAGCGGACATAATCTGTCGCGCCAACATCCAGACCGCGGGTGGGCTGAGAAACGATCACCACATCTGGCTTTCGTGAAAGTGTGCGAGCCAGCATGACTTTCTGCATGTTTCCACCCGAGAGAGTACGCAATCGATCATTTGGTGATGCTTTAATCTGATATTGTTGAATCATCTCTTTCGCGTTATCGATGATCCCTTTTTTGCTCAGAAATCCGCTTTTCGTAAAATCATCCATATGATCAAGCATCAGGTTGTCAGCCACAGATAAATCGCCAACCATATTGGTGTGGCGGTCTTCAGGAATTCTACCCACACCAGCTGTACCCATCTGCGCAGGATCTGCACCTGTCAGATCATTCCCCTTTACAACGACTTTACCGGCACTGGGTTTGGTCATTCCACATAATACTGATGATAATTCCGCCTGACCATTGCCAGACACGCCAGCAATGCCCAGAATTTCTCCCGCCCGCACTTGCAGGCTGATATCACGTAAAGCCGGCAAACCTTTTTTATCATTTGCTGACAGATTTTGAACAATCAGTTGTGGCTCACCTGTTTCGCGCTCACCCTGCCGGGCAACACCAAAATTCTCCCGACCTACCATCATGGTAGCCAGTTTGCGCTGGTCAGTATCACAGGCCATCACTGACCCCACCACCTTACCATCACGTAGGACGGTGATGCGGTTACAGATTTTCATTACTTCATGTAACTTGTGTGAAATAAAAATAACTGATAAGCCATTTTTTTGTAAACGTACCAGAGATTCGAAAAGCAAATCAACTTCCTGTGGAACCAGCACAGCGGTGGGTTCATCAAGAATTAACACCCGCGCGCCGTGATATAGCGCCTTAAGGATCTCTACCCGCTGTCTTTCTCCTACTGACAGGTGGCGGATGAGAGCTTTTGGTTTCACAGGGATTCCGAACTTTTCAGAAGCTTCCGTTACGGTTTTTTCAATTTTTTTAAGGTCAATTAGTGAGCCCTGGGTATCACCCAGCGCCAGATTTTCTGCTACGGTAAGGGTAGGAACCAGCGTAAAATGCTGGGTTACCATTCCAATTCCAGCTGCAATTGCATCTTTGGGCGAATGGATTACAACAGGGTTTCCATCAATCAGGACTTCACCCTCATCTGCGTGGTATAAGCCATATAGAATACGCATCAGGGTGGTTTTACCTGCGCCATTCTCACCCAGCAAAGCATGGATCTCGCCCTTTTCCAGGTCAAAATCCACATAATCACTCGCTACCAGATCGCCAAATCTTTTGACGATGGATTTCATTTGGACTGCATACATGGGCGCCTCGAGTATAAAAAGATAGAGTGTCCCTTGTTACAAATTTATTGGATCACTACCTGCCAATAATCTTGAATTCAGGTCAGATATGTGCCGGGCAGATCAGAACAAATCAGGATATTTGGATGGAACGGGGTGGTGCAAGCACCACCCCTTAGACCACACGCAAAAAACTTGATTAGTTGGATGCAGCCGGCTGGGCTTCATCGATATCCACGCGGAAGGTACCAGCGAGGATTTCAGCTTCCTTGGCTTTCACTGCAGCTACAAGATCAGCGGGCAGTTTGCTCTCAGTATTGTGGAACGGAGCCAGGGTTGCACCACCTTTTCCCATCATCGAGAAGTCTTTCAGATCCTGACCGGTGAAGGAACCGGCGGTTACCTGATCGATCAGGTAATTGACGGTCGGGTCCATGTTCCAGACAGTGCTGGAGACTACCAGGTCGGGAGCGAGTTCGTTCTGATCGCTCATCGCGCCAAATGCCCACAAACCCTTTTCTGAAGCGGCTTCGATTACACCAAAGCGTTCAGCGAAGAGGACATCTGCACCACCATCGATCTGTGCGATGGCGGCTTCTTTAGCGGCAGCGGGGTCAAACCAGCTGTTGATGAAGGAGACTAAAACCACAGCGTCGGGATTCTGGGTCTTGACACCCTGAACGAAGGCATTGACGATACGGTTTACTTCAGGAACCGGCATACCACCCACTACACCGATTTTTCCGGTTTGGGTCAGACCACCAGCCAGCATACCCATCAGGTAAGCGGGTTCGTGAATCCAGTTATCAAAAACAGCAAAGTTGGGGTCGGCAGGACCGGAGCCAGAGCCGAAGGCAAAAGCTACTTCGGGGTAATCTTTGGCTACACGGCGGACTGCTTCTTCATTTCCGAATGCATCACCGAGGATGAGATCGGGTTTCTGCTGGTCACAGACTTCACGAAGGACGCGTTCCATGTCACCAGAGTATCCGATAGCTTCGGTATAGCTGTATTCAATTTTTCCTTCGTCAGCTGCTTTTTGCAGAGCGGCGTGAATAACACCATCCCAGGGCTCTTCAATGGGAGTAGCGAATGCACCGAAGACTTTTAATGGTCCTTTGGCTTCGGGGACAGCTGTAACCAGTACTTCCACGGGTTTTTCAACGATGGAGGTAACCTGTACTTCGACGACCTGCGGCTCTGCGGGAGCGCAAGCGGCAAGGGCTACCATTAAGATAGCTGCAACCGCAATCAAGCTGAACATCTTTTTCGACATAAAACTCCTCCTCAAATTTTTGGTTAGAATTATTTTTTCGGTGCCAAATTTACTGGGTCTTGTTGTATCAATCACCTCCTCTCACCTGGTACATCATATAAAACATCCTTACCGCTCTGTTAATAGAACAGAGGATAAGGATGTTTTTTTAATAAGAATGGGAGTAATGGCATCAATCGCTTCAACCAACATAAATTTTCTGGTACAAAACACAATTTAGCCTACCTTACAGTTTCAATATTATAACGATAAAAATGCCTTGAGGAAAGTGACAAAAAGCAGCGAAGAACATGAAATCTGGTGAAAAACACGTAAATTTTTGTCATGTCTCACCTGATTCAGTTGTTTATATGACTATTTTTGTAAGATTTAGATTGAAAGGACCCAGAATTACCTGCGTTTTCGACGCTTTTTTGTGAGCAGAAGAAAAATAAATAGAGGCCACAACCAAACCAAATCGCCCGGACCATCATTACCCGTTCTGGGGGCTGAACGTTGAATGTGTACCAGACGGTAGTCTTTGCACAGTTCAAGCAATTCATCATCCGATAACCGGTTGGGATGGATCCCCATCATGGGAGCAGCAAAGCCCGAATTGACCAGGATCTTTCGCAGAATTGGCAGAGTTTCACGGTCTACTTTTACATCACTGGCAGTCGCAACATACCAGCCATCGGGCAGCCAGACCTCGACCTGCGGGTTGGTCATAATATTTTTGTACCAATCACTCACTGCTCCAAAACCTGCGGTTATATAAACATCACCATTGAAGTAGGTAAAGTTCACCGGGGTGCGATATTTTCTACCCGATTTCCGACCGTGATGCGTTAATACCAGGTAGGTCCCCGTAGTCGAAGGGAACTTAGACATCCACCTGCCCATCCCCATGCGCCACATTAATATCTGGATGAAATTCAGCACCCGAAAAACTTTCTTGCGTAAAGTGTTTTCAGTCATAGATGATCCCTCTTTTCATTACAACTTAATTGTACAGGAGCAGCATATTAAAACAAACACGATTCCAACAATACCCCGCCTTACAATAACCTCCCAAATATATCGTCTTTATAGACGCAAGCGATAAAACCTGCAATAATAAAAACAAAGAGATAAAAAGCATGGATGCCAGAGACAAATCTCCCCTCCTTCAATTCACTGCCGATGTGGTTGGCAGGTTATCGAAATATGAGAATCGTGACCTCGCAGGTTTGATTGAATGGGCGATGAATGAGTGTATAACCCAAACCGGCGCGGATGCAATCACACTGATTCAATATTCCCCCATCAACAATGGATTTATCAGGGAATTCGGGCGGCATAAGAATTCACGGGCAAAACTGGTTGAATCAACGAAACCCACCAGGCTGTTCAAATGGCTCATTCAGTCTACTGAATCAATGTTTGATCCAATATTGTTAGACTCTCTTTCCGAACCTGACACAGAAAACAGAACGAAAGAGGGAACTTTTCCACCCAAAATGAAATCCATGCTTCTTTATAAAACTGGTGTGGAAAATAATACTGGTTACCTGGTTGTATTCTGGAGTAAGAAGAACTGCTTCTGGCAAAAAGAACAGATCAGCCAGTTAAAAATCTATGCCATGAATCTGGCTGCTATCTCTTCGTATGTCAATCACGAACTTGATGCGCAGCAAACCCTAACAAGATATGAAACGCTCTATCATCAATCACCGCTGGCGATATGGCTGGAGGATTTCAGCAAAGTAAAAGGATATCTGCGTAAGAAAGGTTTTCGCTCCATTCGTGAGCTGCGGAACTTTTTTGAGAGCCACCCTCAGAATTTGACCAGACTTATGTCTTCCATATCTGTACTGGATGTGAACGACACCACCCTGCGGATGTGGAACCATGCGACCAAAGATTTAATCACTGGCAGGCTTCGTCTGAGCCGAGTGGAAGAAAACCGCGGGAAATATCTGGAGGAGATGGAAGCCATCCATCAGAATAAACTGTTCCACCGGGTAGAGAACATAAAAATACTTGGGGCATCCGGGGAAAACCTGAATGTTACCCTGTATTGGAATGTTTTACCTGGGCATGAACATGACTGGTCAAAGGTGTTGGTTACGGTTGTCGATACAACACATCAGAAAAAAGTGGAGGAATCCCTGCGGGAGAGCGAAGCTCGACTACGCATGCTCGTAGATAACGCAGAAGACATGATCTTTATGCAGGATCCAACCGGCAGGATACTGTTTTTCAACGCTCCGCCTCTCTACAATATTAATGAAAATGAAGTGGTCGGCAGTCTGCCAGGAGCACATCTGCCAGCTGAATTCGCCAAAGAAATATCCGCAATAAATAAAAAAGTAAAAGAGACTCTAAAGCCGCAAGTCTTTGAAATAACTTTTGCAACCAGATCTGGTCCTGTGTATGTTTCATTTCTATCCTATGCCATTCTGGATGAAAATGACAGGTTACAGGCATACGGCACAATCGGCAGAAATATCACAGCATTAAAGAAAGCGGAGCAGGCACTATCTGAAACACAGAGAGCCTTATCGATTAGGGTCGCCGAACTGGAACGCAACTACCAGGAGATATCACTGATTTCTGAAATGCTTACCATGCTGCAATTCAGTCAGGAATTAGAGGAAGCTTTCAAACTATCTGCCCAGTTTCTTCGGCAATTGTTCGCTGCGTATTCTGGGTCACTGATGGGTGTACAAGCGTCGACCAATGCATTATCTGTACACTATGGATGGGGAAAAGAAAGTACAAAACACAAAAATTACACAATAGATGATTGCTGGGCGATCCGTACCGGAAAACCGTATTATCAACCCGCCAGTGAAACAGGTCTGCGGTGCAAACATCTGGAGGAACATCCGCTCGCCAGCGGATACTGCCTGCCGATCATGATCGAGAAGCAGCCGGCAGGGTGTCTTTCCATCCAGGGTGACGGGCAAGGTGTACCAGAGAGAATCAGGCAACTGGCAGTTACCGTAACCGAACAATTAAATCTGGCGTTTACAAATATCCAATTACGGCATGGGTTGCGTCAGCAGGCTATTCACGACGCGCTGACCGGCTTATATAACAGGCTCTACCTCGATGAATCTCTCACCCGGGAACTTTACCGTCAGGAACGCAGTGGGCAATCGCTTTCCATTATTATGATGGATCTGGATCATCTTAAAGAGATCAATGATATTTACGGTCACGCAGCTGGCGATTCAGTTCTCAGATCATTGGGTAACTTGATCAAGCAATCCGTCCGCGCGTCTGACCTGCCCTGCCGGTATGGTGGTGATGAGTTTGTACTGGTGATGCCTGATACAGCACTCGAAACTGCCATCCGCCGGGCAGAGAAAATTGCCGACCAGTTCCGGAAATTAAGCATACCTTTTGGAACACAAACACTGGGTGGGTACACTCTCTCCATAGGTATTGCATCCGCGCCGAAACATGGACATACCAGCCAGGATCTGCTTGCCGCGGCAGATCAGGCTTTGTATCAGGCGAAACGTGGCGGCCGTGATCAGGTGGTCAGTGCTGGAAGTGACCACTGAGTTCTCTGAAATGCCTTCCCCATTATTCATAACTCAATTCTGTGATCGTGACCTCACCGGTTTTCATATTAACCCGGTATATACTTATAAGAGAAGTCTTAGCATAAAAGGAAGTTAGATTGAACAGAAACCTGGATTTCAAACGCATCTTCTTATTTCTGGCATTCGCCTTTGGGATTGCCTGGATTACAGCCGGTTATATTTACTTTAACGGCGGATTATCAGAAAGCCCTGAGA
>CAZRKL010000043.1:12498-17188 GCA_964600595.1 uncultured Leptolinea sp. | reverse complement strand
GGTTTTTCCACCGGCAAGTATATCACATCGGCTGTTTTCGGGAAAAAACCGCCCCAAAACGCCAAAATTCTCACTAATATTTTTGAATAAATATATAAATAGGCGCAATATTGCGCCTATTTATGATTGGTTTTATTAAATATTTAGTTATTGAAGTAGTACACGCAGGTCATCCACATTACGGGTGCTGAATAACTCACTTTTCTTTGTTGCGAGATCAATATTCGCCGACAGTTGAATTTTTTCCTGTTGGGTAAACTCCGCTGCAAGCATCCCAATGGTGGGAACTGATTTCTGATTACTTTTGGCAAACAAAGCATCCAGTACTGCAAATCCACTCATCTTGCTTGATTTAAGGTCGAGTATTAATAGGTCAGGATTTCTGGATTGGAACTCCTTGATTGTTGAAGCATTGTCATTAGATTCATAAACTTCAACTGCTCCAAGAAGCAGGGTATAGAGCTGCACGATTCTACGGGTTTTTTCATTTGCTATAGCAACCAGAACTTTGGGCGTGTCGCTAAAATCAACTAATCGTAATGCAGCTATTAAATTATCTGTGTTTGTTATTGCCAGCGAGGCGGTGGCTTTTCTGCGTTCACCCTGCGCGGTGTGGGTTGGGTTTTCAACAGGTGTAGTATGACCGGTGGCGTTTACCACCACAATGTCTTTTTCTTTTATGATCCCGCGGTTGCATAATTTTATTAATCCTGCAAAAGCAACACCCGCTCCGGGCTCAACAAGGACACCTTCAAGGCGTGCGAGCAATGAAATGGCTTTATACACATCACGATCAGAGATTGTCTCAAAAATACCGCCTGATTCTTCAGTCATTCGGTGATGGAGCAGGGTGTACGCTCTTCCCGGGTCCATGCAGATGAGCGACTCAATGGCGGTATCCTGGTGCGTGATTGGATCCGCTACATCCAAACCCTGGTTCCACGCCTTTGTCATCGGAGCGCACCCTTCCACCTGGATCAACCCCATGGCGGGTGCATGCTCAATCAATCCCATTATGCGTAATTCAGAAAAACCCTTTAATACACCAATAGGTCCCAATCCCACACTGACCGACTGGATGTACCAATCTGGCGCCCTCCAGGGAGCAGGTGGTGAGTTTTTCTCTTTTGGAGATGGTGAACCCATGGTTGCAGTTAATTGTTCTGTGGTTTCAAATGCAATGGTTTTCATCGCCTCAACAGATGGTACCGTTTGCGATGATTGATCCATAAAAATATTTCGCTGACGCGCAAATTCAAGAGCGATTTTCCGGGCTGCGTCCAAGCCTCCCGCCACTTTGATCACCCGCGCCCCCAGCAGTGATATTTCACGCAATTTGGAGGAAGGTACTCTGCCGGTAACAAAAGCCCACAGTTTTATTCCACATCTGGCTGCATGAGCTGCGTATGCAAGAGCATTATTACCGGAAGAGGCTACCACCATTTCCTGAATGCCAGCTTCCAGCAGCGCGGCGATGGTTACCGCTGCCTGTCTGTCTTTAAAAGAAAAGGCAGGATTTTGTCTTTCATCTTTAATGAAAATATTGGGGCAAGAGAGCATATTGCCCAGGTTGGCTGCCCGCAATAAGGGCGTTCCACCTTCACCGAGAGTCAGGTCGGGGTTATGATCCCGTACTGGCAAGAGTTCCTTATAGCGCCAGACATCAAACGGTCGACCGGGTAATTGCAGTGGCAGTGTTACTGCCAGTGTGGAATAGTCATATAATGCTTCACGCCATCCACTGCCGCAGCGGGGACAGGATACTGAAGTAGGAAAATACGGGGTTGCATACCCGCAATCAAGGCATTCTACGACGAAATGAGCAGCCATAGGTTATTGTTACTGAGAAGGAACAGGTCTTTTAAAGTATAAGTAGTGCATTACCCCTTTGTTATTGATATCCATCCCCTCAACAGGTCCAGCGCTCACCAATTCCCATCCCTCAAGACCAAGTTTACCGATAACGATTGCCATCATATTCTGCTGATCAATACTCGGGCTTTTTTCAATGGGAAGGATCTTCTGACCTTCGACAGTAAAATAGTACAGTTTTGGATAACTCCCATACCACCAGGATGATTCAGTTTTGATTGGTCCAACCGCGCAATATTCCCATTGTTGCATGATACCCTCCCTAAGATGAACTATCTAAAGTTGCTGGGAAACAACTATGACTCCTGATTATTATATAAGCAAATGAATAAAAACCTGTAACCATTATAATGGTGCTATGAAAAACCAAGATAGATTTGATCAGATTGTACCTCGCAGAAATACTGATAGTATCAAGTGGAACCTGTATCCGGAAGATGTTATTCCATTATGGATCGCGGATATGGACTTTCAATCTCCACCAGAGGTTATTCAGGCACTCCACGAGCGGATTGACCATGGGATTTTTGGGTATGGATCCCCTTCGGCAGCATTATCTGACACCATCATCAATCATATACAGAAAGAATTTAATTGGGCGATCCAGGCGGAGTGGATCGTTTGGCTGCCGGGATTGGTGACAGGATTAAACCTGTTTTGTAAAGCCATCTCTCAAACCCACACCCAGGTTATTGTGCAGCCGCCTGTCTATCCTCCCTTACACCTCGCTCCAGCCGCGTCTGGGTTAAATCCTGTGTATTCTCCATTAGTTCAGAATCTGGACGGCAGGTATGAAATGGATTTCACCGACCTGGAGGAAAAAATGAGAGGGGGAACTCGATCCATGATCCTCTGTAATCCTCATAATCCAGTGGGTAGAGTCTTTTCACGGGATGAGCTTCACCAGCTTGCTGAACTTTGTGAAAAATATAATGTGATCCTATGCTCTGATGAAATTCATTGTGACCTTGTCCTTAAAGGATTCAATCACACTCCAATAGCGTCCCTATCAGAAACAATCGGGGATAAAACCATCACACTCATGGCACCCAGTAAAACCTATAATATCGCCGGCTTAGGCTGCTCGTTTGCAATTGTTCCAAATGAAGACTTGCGCAAATCATTTAAGCAGGCATCGTGGGGGATCGTACCCCATGTTAATATTCTGGGACTATCTGCTGCAGAAGCGGCTTACAAATTTGGTAAACCCTGGTTGGATGAAGTTCTTCGAACATTAGAGAACAATTATGCTTATTTATCGAAATTTGTCCGGGAGAAACTATCTCCCATCTCAATGCAGTCTGTTGAAGGAACCTATCTGGCGTGGCTGGATTGCCGGAAGTTAAATCTGGATAACCCTTCGCAATTCTTTCTTGAAAAATGCAAGGTGGCACTGAATGATGGTGCAGATTTTGGGGAACCGGGAAAGGGATTTGTTCGTCTGAATTTTGCCTGCCCCAAGACGATTTTAGATCAAGCTTTGAACCAAATGGAAAAAGGGTTAAGAGAAACCGGATATATTAAATGAAAAAAAGAATGCTTTTTCCTCTTGCCATGATTATCGGAATCGTGGCGGGAATTATCATGATACCCGTCATCATGGTTGGCGCGGGTTATTACCTCGTTGTTCGTGATCCCATCCGGAATTCCTCCGCGGTTGCAGTATTGAGCGGGGGAGGGATTGAGCGGCTGGATCATGCAGTTAAATTGTTGGATGACCGGTTTGCCCGGAGGTTGATCCTCACAAATACAAGCCAGGTTGATCCTCAAACAGGTACCCGCATGAGCAAAGTTATGATGGATCAAGCTTCGCAGCGGGGAGTGAGAAAAGTAAATATTTATATTACCGGTGGGGAATCCGCCACGACGCGTGAAGAAGCAATTGCAATTAAATCACTCATGGATGAACGGGATTGGAAAAGCCTGATTGTTGTGACAGATTCGTTTCACTCAAGGAGGACCAAGATCATTTTTCAAGATGTATTCAAGGGATCAGGTGTAAAAATCTCTGTGAATCCCATCGACGCGCCAGATTATTGGTACAAACCGGCTGCCTGGTGGAAAAATCCAGATTCACGCAGAGCAACCATCTATGAGTATGTTTCTCTCATATACAATTGGCTGGGATTATACGAAAAATAAAAAAAAGGACCGCCCTACAAAGGGCGGTTCCAAGTTTTCCTTGAAAGGTAAATTTCGAAGAATTATTCTACAGGAATTACATCTGCAGCCTGCAGACCTTTCGGTCCGTCTTCAATCGAGAATTCAACTTTCTGAGCTTCCCGAAGGCGTTTGTATCCATCCATATTGATGGAAGAGAAATGCACAAAGACATCTTCCCCTTCATCCCGACCGATGAAACCATAACCTTTGGTTGCGTTGAACCACTTAACGGTGCCAACAAAACGTTCTGACATACTACTTTCTCCATCTATAATGTTTTACCGATGCGCCGAATGCAACATCGGGTGCAAGATTATCACGGTTTTCGGATATGTGTCAAGATATGAGTACGCGGTTTACTTTAGAATATCCCTGTTTAAATACGGATTTTATCCCCTTACATCAACAGGGTCTATAATGGTGCCATGCGGTCAAACAGAACGTTTCCCTTGTTTGTATTCTTAACTTCCGTATTCATCCTGGTCTCACTGGCTGGTATTTCTCCCCTTCCGGAATGGGTGATCCTTTCCAAAGTGAGGGCAGATTTAGCCTATGAAAATCATTCTTATTACGTTGCTTATGCCGAATATGAAAAAATCCAAAAACTCATGCCGTATCGAAAGGATATTCAAGAAAGAGCAGCAGAATCGGCTCT
>CAZRKL010000043.1:3723-12398 GCA_964600595.1 uncultured Leptolinea sp. | reverse complement strand
TAATAAAGAGGGTCAGTACAAAAGAACGGTGGTGGATTTGTTTATTGATCCCCAATTTGTTATTGATAATATTACTGAAGAGGAACTCCTACCCCTGAGGTTGCTCGCGGAAGATTTAGGAAAGTACCAAGACAATCCACAGTCACTTGCATCCACATGGATTCGCATAGGACAGTTCCTTTCACAAAATGGCGAAAATGATCTGGCTCAAGCTGCCTACCTTGAAGCAATAAAGCAATCTCCTGACTCTGGTTTACCCTGGGCAGTTTTGGGTGGTTTCCTCGCCGGCTTGGGGAAAGATGGTGAATCCGAAATCCAAAAAGGCTTGAATCTAGACCCAGACAATTTCCTCGTGAATCAAACTGCCGGATTTGTATTTCTTCAAAAGAATAATCCGGAAGTAGCGCTGGTATATCTCCTCAAAGCTAATAGAATCATGCCGGATGATGCGCAAACCCTGATATTGCTCAGTCGCGCGGAGATGGAAATTGGACAATATCAACAGGCGCTCATCCATTGGGCGGAGGCGGCTCCAGTATCCGATTCACCTTTAAATGTGTGGCGAGATATTGTTACTTTCACCCTTGAAAATCCGCTATTTCTTCGAGATTATGGCTTGGCTGCTGTTCGAAAATTATTACAACAAAATGATGCATCTGCACAAGATTATGATCTTGCAGCCCGCGTTTATCTGGTTTTGGAGGATCCACTTACTGCAGAAAAGTACTGGAGGAATGCAATAGAGAATTTTCCATCAAGTTATCTCAGTCATTTACATCTGGGTATATGGTTAGTGGAAAAGGGTTCATTTAAAGAAGGGTTGGAGTTTATCCAACAGGCCGCAGACCAGAATGTGGATATTGGTACCAGCCAGTCAGCCCGTCAATGGTTGAATGACCGATAGAATTTGCAGATATAATTAGTTAATTCTGGAGAGAAGATGCAAAAACGCATAATCTCATATTCACTTATTATTCTTGTTACCTGGTTGTTGGCAGGCTGCAGTGTTGTCGAATCCATGGTCTCCCGCCTCTTTGCGCAGGAGAGTGTGGATGTACCTGTATTTATGGATGATTTTTCCAATCGGGGGAGTAACTGGAGCACAGCCGTGACCGATGAAGGAATTGTCAACTACGATGGCGATACCCTGCGTATATTAATTAATCAAAAGAACTCATTTTTCTGGTCCACACCTGAATTGGAGATTGCAGATTCCGTTGTTAATGCAAGTACTGTCAAGCTATCAGGACCGGATGACAATCTCTACGGTTTAATTTGCCGCATGCAGGATGATAGAAATTATTACGCATTTCTAATTTCTTCAGACGGTTACTACGGAATCGTAAAAGTAGAAAATGGTTTTCAACAAATTCTTGGTCCCGGAATGATGGGCACCACCGATCTTGTTCAGGCAGAGAATAAAATAAATCATATCCGGGCTGATTGTGATGGAAATGAGTTAACGTTTTATTTAAACTGGGAAAAGCTAACCAGTGTTACGGATGAATCGTTTGCTAAAGGTAAAGTTGGTGTGATAGCAGGTACTCTGGAAAATATTGGAACTGATATCCGGTTTGATAATTTTATTGTTTTGAAACCAAAATCTGATTAGTGAAGTCATGCGTGTTTTTCTTGATTCAGTCGGCTGCAAATTAAACCAGAGCGAAATCGAAAAATATGCTGCCCAGTTCCACGAAGCCGGGCACATCCTGGTTGGCAACATTGATTCGGCTGATGTCTATGTATTGAACACCTGCGCGGTAACCGCCGCTGCATCCTCTGATTCGCGCCAAAAACTGCGTCAGGCAGTCCATCGGAATCCCAAAATCCAAATCATCGCTACCGGCTGTCTCGTGTCTCTGGATGATTCAATTAAGCAGATCATCCCACAAATTAACCGAATCGTTCCTAATGAAAAAAAAGACAGTCTAGTAAATGATTTTCTCGGTGAATTACCCGACCTGGATTATTATGAAAGACAAACTATTCCGGGTAGCCGCAGGCGGACGAGGGCGTTTATAAAAGTTCAGGATGGCTGCGATAATCACTGCACTTATTGCATCACGCGTCTCGCGAGGGGAGCATCCCGCAGTGTAGATGCAAATTTGGTATTAAGTGACATACAAGGTGCTCTAGTTGGAGGCGCAAAAGAAATTGTCCTGACGGGGGTTCATCTTGCTTCGTATGGAATGGATATTCATCCTGAGACTTCCCTTTCATCTCTGCTTAAGCAAATTCTGGCTGATCTTCCCCGTGATATTCGAGTCCGGGTTTCTTCTCTTGAGCCGTGGGATCTGACTCCTGATTTCTTCGACCTCTGGAAAGATGTCCGGCTTTGTCCGCATTTTCACCTTCCACTGCAATCAGGATCAGATGCTGTTTTACACAGGATGGCTCGCAAGGTTACGACAGGCGAGTATAGGCATTTGGTGGACGAGTTATTGTTACGGGTGCCGGACGCGGCGATTACGACCGATATTATTGTCGGTTTCCCTGGAGAAACGGATGCTGAATTCAATGAGACATTGGAATTTATCCGGAGCATCCCATTTGCTGGAGGACATGTTTTTAGTTACTCAGCCCGGGAAGGAACCGGCGCTGCCAGAATGCCTGATCAAATTCATGGGAATATCAAACGACAGCGCAGCGGAATTCTCAGGAATGTAATGGCAGAATTAGCTCATAATTATCAAATGCGGTTTCTTGGAGAAACGGTTCAGGTACTCTGGGAATCATCCAGAAAGATGGACAAAGCTTATTTACTTTCCGGACATTCACCAAATTATCTGCGGGTAGATGCTATAAGCATACAACCCATGCGTAATCAATACAGTCTGGTAAAAATCGACAAAATAAATGAAAATTCCTGCGAGGGTACACTATCTACGCAAGTGATGCGAGAATGATGCTGAGAATATAAATAAATATCAATGGTCCCATCATTAGAGCCATGTTTACAGGATCCACGGTCGGCGTTATTGCTGCGGAGAGAATGGCTATTCCCACCAGCGCAAACCGCCAGCCCTTGAGTAGTGATCTGCTGCTTACCAATTTAAGTTTTGCCAGAATGAAGACAATAAGTGGGGTTTCAAAACTAATCCCCATCCAGAATAGCAGGTTGGTGACGAAGCCAATATAGTTGGCGAGACGGGGGGTTGTATTTACACCAAGGAATTGGATCAGGAAGTTTACAGCAGGCGAAAGCAATACAAAGTATGCAAATGCAACACCAGCGAAAAAGAATATGGATGCCGCTGGTACTCCCCAATAAACCCACTTCTTCTCACCAGGAAGTAAACCGGGCAAAACAAACATAAGAATCTGGTACAGGATGATTGGCATTGCCAGTATTGCACCCTGGATTAAGGACACCCGCATGAAAACGGAGATGTTTTCTGTTACTTCGATTGATTGCAGACTGGTTAAACCACCGATCGGAGAAGCCAGGATGGTAATGCTCTTTTCAGTGATCAGCATGCTAATGAAGGTCCCGGCTGCCAGTGCTATTAATGCTTTTAATAGTCTGCTGCGCAGTTCTTCTATATGCTCAAGCACACTCATCTCGTTATCAGCTTTTAGATTTCTCATTGCCTGTATTAGAATCTGTGGTTGATTTACTACTGTTATGAATTTCTGAAAGATCCTCAGATTGCTGAGGTTTTTCCGGCAGGTCTTCGATCATGGAATTTGACGAAAACTTGGAATCACGCAACTCATTCAATGTTTCCTGTAATCCTGTTTCCTGGAGAATTCTATCCTGTGCCTGACGGATCTCGCGCGTGGATTTCACAATACTCCGCCACCCATCTGAACGCACAATCTTCTTTATGTAGTTACCTACTTTATGCGATGTCTCAACCATCCCTTTAGGTCCAAGAAGAATTAAAGCAAGCACCAGAATCAAACCAAATTCCAGTGGACCAATGCCCAATATATCCATAATTATTTTCTAAAGGGGATTAACTGTTTTTCTTTGTGTTATCGTCTTCAGAATTGCGCTGGTCATCCGATTTTCCCTGCAAACCCTCTCGAAATTGTCGGATGGCATTCCCTAATTCACCAGCGACCTTACTGATGCGACCCACACCAAAGATCAGCAAGATAACCACCAACACTACGAGTAATTCAGGAAGTCCAAAAGTATTAAACAAGATGTTCTCCTTAATAACCAGCTATCAACACCATTATAATCTATTGTTTTTAGACCGAATTAATGCTGTTTAATGATGGATCTTTGCTTAATAAGGTTAAAATATCTTGTACAACAAAAATAAGTGACATATAATTACTCGCCTTGCCTGGATAATAGAAGGAAAAATATGTCGCAACTGAATGATGAAGAAATAACCGGAGTAATTAAACAAAATCCGGATTATCAACCCCCCAAGAGCTGGCGGACCTGGCTTATTGGCAGGCCTTTACAGACCGCAGATGCCTCCCATCAAACAATAGGTAAACTTATCGGACTGGCGGTATTCGCCTCTGACGCCCTATCTTCCACTGCTTATGCAACACAGGAAATGATGGTAATTCTTGCTGCGGCAGGAACGGCTGCTTTTCAAATCTCATTTCCACTCTCGCTGGCAATTGTTGCCTTGTTAACAATTGTGACTTTATCCTACGAGCAGACAATTCATGCCTACCCCAACGGTGGTGGTGCATATATTGTTTCCAGGGATAACCTGGGCGAGTTCCCATCGCAGATTGCTGGCGCCGCCCTGTTAATGGATTACATACTGACAGTTGCCGTATCTGTTTCTTCGGGGGTGGCTCAAATTGTTTCCGCTTTCCCTGAAACATTCGAGTACCGCGTTTGGCTTGCATCAGGCTTTGTTCTATTGATTACCATTATTAATTTAAGGGGTGTCAGAGAATCTGGATCTTTGTTTGCCATACCGAGCTATTTCTTTGTTGCGATGATGTATCTGACGGTCGGTGTTGGTCTCTTCCGGTATTTTTCTGGCTCGTTGGGAATAGTCTCAAATCCGCCCGAGATGGAAATGCTTAATGGTTTACAGCCAGTCACCTTCTTCTTAATCCTCAAAGCATTTTCGAGTGGGTCCACGACCCTGACGGGCGTGGAAGCTATTTCAAATGGCGTGACAGCTTTCAAAGAGCCCCGCAGTTCAAACGCCGGGAAAACACTGCTTGCCATGTCTACAATCCTGGGCAGCCTCTTGGTAGGTATTACTTTCCTCGCGGTGCATACAGCTGCAATCCCATCAGAAGAAGAGACTATCATTTCACAGATTGCCAGAACTGTGTGGGGTTCGCGTGGTTTCTTCTATTTGGCAATGATCACGGCAACAACAGTAATTCTGATTATGGCAGCCAATACTGCTTTTGCCGGCTTCCCCAGACTGGGAGCGCTGATCGCAGAAGATGGTTTTCTCCCGCGTCAACTAACTTTCCGCGGCAGCCGGCTGGTTTATTCGCGTGGAATAATCTTGCTGGCGATTGTCGCGGTTATCCTTATCGCTTTGTTTAAAGCGAGTGTAACCCGTCTCATCCCCCTCTATGCTATCGGTGTATTCCTGTCATTCTCGCTTTCGCAGGCTGGTATGGCGCATCGCTGGTGGAAATCAGGCAGACTAGGCAAAGATGGCAGTATAAAAGAACGGGGTTCCACCATCCTTTATGACCATCGCTGGTTGATTAAGATGATCATAAATGGCGTCGGTGCAATAACTACTTTTGTTGTAATGTGGGTTTTTGCCATAACAAAATTCCTGGATGGGGCATATGTAGTCATTGTCTTGCTCCCCATTCTTATAATCACATTCTATGCCATTCACAAACATTACAAGGGAATTGCAGGAAAGCTCTCCCTGGATAATTATGGCGCGCCTTCGCGGATTGTCCGACACCGGGTCTTGATACCGATTAGTGGTGTACACCGTGGTTCTCTGGCTGCCCTCAGGTATGCCAGAACACTATCGGAGGATATCACTGCTGTTCACGTTTCCATAGATCTTGATGAAGCAAAAAAAGTTGAAGATAAATGGCAAATATGGGGTGACGGAATTCGATTGGTAGTACTGGAATCTCCATACCGATTAATGGTTGAGCCGCTTTTGCAGTATATTGAAGATGTTCGCGAAAATATGCAGCCAAATGAAACGCTGACAATTGTTGTGCCGCAATTTGTTCCAAAACACTGGTGGAATAATTCACTGCATACACAGACAGCGTTTATTCTGCGCTCGGCGTTGATATTTAAACCCGGTATCGTAATCACAAATGTACCTTATCAGGTAGATTAACCTGAGTACAAGGAAATAAGGAAAAAACATATGAGAGTAATTATTGTCGGTTGTGGTAGATTAGGTATCAACCTTGCCAGCAGCCTGGCAAAAACGAATGTTGATGTGGCTATTATCGATTCGACCAAACTGGCGTTTTCAAATTTACCGGCAGACTTTCAGGGTATTACCGTTGAAGGGGATGCCTTGAATCAAGATGTTTTGGTTCGCGCCGGTATTGAAAAAGCAGAAGCGCTGGTGGCGGTAACAAATTGCGATCCATTAAATGCGGTGGTAGCGAGCATTGCCCGTGATGTTTATCATGTTCCACATGTGGTTGTTCGTAATTATGATCCCCGTTGGCGTGAATTACAGGAGATGTTAAGTCTCCAGGTAATCAGCTCAACCGCATGGGGAGCGCAACGCATCGAAGAATTGATCCACTCAGAAAACTTCCGCACAGTGTTCTCGGCAGGGAATGGCGAAGTAGAAATATATGAATTTGAAGTGCCTGAAAAATGGAATAACCAGCGGTTGGGTGATCTCATCTCATCCGCTGAGTGTGTTCCGGTATCGATAACCCGCGCTGGAACAGCCATCATCCCCACCTGCGATACCAACATTAAAACAAATGATGTCGTGTTGTTCAGTGGTACGATGGCAGGTTCATTCGCTGTGCGCGATCAACTTAGGCAAAAGTAGGAGGTAACTATGTTAGTAATCATTGCTGGAGCCGGAAGAGTTGGTGCGCAATTAGCGAAAATGCTCCTGAATCAGGATTATGATGTCCGGTTGATAGATAACCGCAAAGAAATCCTCGCTCGTGTACATAAAGAACTGCCGACTGAGATGATTTTTGAAGGAGATCCAATCGATCCGATTATCTTAGAGAAGGCGGGAATAAACGAAGCCCAGGTGACCGCCGCTTGTACCACCAGTGACGAAACGAACCTTGCATTCTGTTATTATGTGCGGGAAAAATATCATGTAAATCGGACCATTGCCCGGGTCAATAACCCCAAGAACGCCTGGCTCTTTGATCAAAAATTCCATGTAGATGTCGCCCTTAACCAGGCAGATATTCTGGCACGCCTCATCGAAGAAGAAATGTCGATGGGGGATATGATGACCCTGGTCAAGCTTCGCCGGGGTAACTACTCTCTCGTGGAGGAGAAGATATCTCCAGGAGCAAAAGCAATCGGTGTAATGATCAAAGATCTGCACTTACCTGAGAAGGTGGTGATTGCCGGTATCATCCGTAAAGGAGAAGTAATGATTCCCCGGGGGATCACTGTATTTGAAGAAGGGGATGAGGTTCTGGCTGTAACAGATGGGGATGGCGCAGATCAATTGGCAGCCCTTCTTTCAGGACCACCTCCGGCTAAGATGTAGAAATTGTGATTGATTAAAATCCATCCATAAGGTATAATTTCGACCTTGCATGGAGCTATTATTGATTTTTGAAAGGGATTAAGCATGCCGAAGAGAACATATCAGCCACATATTCGCCGGCGCATCCGTGTCCATGGGTTTCGCGCCAGAATGGAAACCGCAGACGGACGCGAAGTATTAAAACGCCGTCGCCTGCGTGGTCGCCATAAATTGACCGTTTCCATGAATAATCATGTGAAACGCGTCCGCTGGTAAATCAAACCAGAGGATGAAGAGATAACTTACACGAAGTTTTTTTCAGGTCAGGTTATCACGTGAAGCGAATAACTCGCCTGACCAGTTCAAGCGATATACAGCGGGTGAGGCGTCTGGGAAGATCGAATGCCCACCCGCTGCTTGTGTTAGCAACAGTCCAGAGCGATTTTCCGGGTCCTACAAGAATTGCCGTAATTGCGGGCAAAAGTATTGGAGGGGCTGTGCAGCGAAATCGGGCAAAACGCCGGTTGCGGGGAGCACTGCAGGAATTAACTGATAATATCCAACCCGGTTTTGATGTAATTTGCATCGCCAGACGACCTCTCATTGAAGCCCCATTTACTGATCTTGTAGATGCTCTTAGAGAATTGCTATGTAAAGTTGAATTGTATGAGCTTGATCATGTGCCCGGATAGTCCGATCCGTTCGGAATACGCTTCTGAACCAGCTTTGAAAGATTTGCAATTTACCTGGAAAACAGCTCCCAGGTGGATTCTGCTTTCACTCATACGTGTCTATCAAAAATTCGTTTCCCCTGTGATTGCGGCCAATTCCTGTCGGTTTTATCCATCCTGTTCTCATTATGGATATCAGGCAATTTACAAATATGGTGTATTTAAGGGGAGTGGCATGGCAATCTGGCGAGTACTGCGCTGCAATCCATTTAATCCCGGTGGTTTCGATCCGGTACCCTGAATATAAGGACAACTTCAACGGAACAATAAACATGAAAAAAGTATTACCTTCTCTCATTTTTCTAGTCATCATAGCCAGTTTTCTCTTAAC
>CAZRKL010000043.1:0-3713 GCA_964600595.1 uncultured Leptolinea sp. | reverse complement strand
GGACTGGCGCAGCAACCAGCTGGCCAGGAATTTCTGTTGCTGAAGGACGCGTCTATCTTTCTTACGCAACAGAGGTTTTTGCCTTAAACCCAGATAACGGTACCATGATTTGGCGTTATCCAGAAAAACCCAATGCCAAAGTTATGTTCTATGCCCCGGCGGGTCTAACCTCAGATGGTATTTTGGTGGTGGGTGATTATCTTCATACCATTCATGGTTTAAACGCTGATACGGGTGTAAAAGCATGGAGCTATGAAACAGGCAATCGCATTGTTGCGGCTCCACTGGTTGTAGATAATCTGGTCCTGGTTCCTTCAACTGATGGAATATTGTACGCCCTCGATTCAAAAGGGACATTAATCTGGAAGTTTGCTACCAAGAGCTCATTGTGGGCACAACCGGCTTTTTATGATGGAGAGATCTATCTATCAGCGATGGATCATAAAATGTATGCCCTTTCCATCAAAGATGGTAGCCTCCTGTGGAGTGCGGATCTTGGATCAGCAGCAATCTCCAATCCATCCATTGAACCTGGCAAAGCTCTATATGTTGGAACAATCGGTGGTGATTTGATCGCACTGGACATTAATTCAGGCAGTCAGCTCTGGAAACATCCTTCTGATTTCGGGATTTGGGCGACTCCGATGATAAAAGAAAATGTCCTGTATTATGGTGACCTGGATGGTAATTTTATCGCCTTCGATGTCGCGAATAAGCAGCCCCTTTGGCAATATAAGGCTGGTGGTTCCATTGTCAGCGCAGCTCTCCTGAAGGAAGATCGGATTATGTTCTCATCTGAAAATGGAGTGCTGAATATCGTCGGTTATGATGGAAAAGTAATCCTCAGCCCGGCAATTAGTGAAAAACTCTATGGTTCACCGGTTTCCACGAATGGATACACTTTAGTGGGTGTAACTACATCCAAAGATAAAATATTATCTGCATTAGACGAAAATGGAAACCAGGTCTGGGCATTCCAGGTACCCAAGTAAAGGATTAGAGCATGTGGGATACTTTTATTATTCAACCATTTATTAATGTCCTCCTATTTATCTATACTCTGGTATGGAACAATTTTGGAGTGGCAATTATTCTCTTCACGATTCTTATCCGCTTAATCACGCATCCACTGACTGTAAAGCAGATCAAAGGAACAACGGCGATTTCTGATATTCAAAAAGATCCGCGCATGATTGAAGCCCAAACTAAATACAAGAATGACAAAGAGAAGCTGGCGCAAGTTCAAATGGAGCTGTACAAAGAAAAGGGAGTAAATCCGTTTGCTTCCTGTCTGCCGACAATCATCCAGTTCCCGATCATTATTGGTCTATACCAAAGTATCATGTTGGGTCTGGCTTCATCTCCCATTGAACTTCTAAACCTCACAAGGCATATCTACCCACAATTTCTCGATGTTGCGACTCTCATACCCCTGAACAGCCAGTTCTTGTGGATGAACCTGGGGCAGCCTGAGAGTCTAAAATTATCTTTCCTGCCATTTGGTATTCCAATTCTGGCGATCATTGTTGTGGTGACCACCTTCCTGCAATCCAGGTTGATGACGCCGCCATCTGCTCAGCCAAACGACCAGGGCGCACAAATGTCAAAGATGATGAACCTGTACATGCCATTCCTGATGGGCTATCTGGCATTAACATTCTCATCTGGTTTGGCAGTATACTTTGTAGCCAGCAACCTTGTTGGTATATTACAATATGCGCTGCTCGGTAAACTGGATATCAAAAACTTAATTCCCGGATTGAAAAAGCCTGAACCTCAGGTTGTGAATGTAAAACCCTCAAAAGCAAAAAAAGCAAAATAATCATGAGAGGTTAGGATGTCAGAGCAAAGAAATGAATTTGAAGTGACGGCTGCTTCTGTTGAAGAAGCCATTGAAACAGGTCTGGCGGATCTTGAATTATCCATCGATGATGTAGATGTAGAAATTGTCGATGATGGCAGCAAGGGATTCCTGGGTCTGGGTACCCGTCCTTCAAAGGTAAAGTTTGTGCTCAAAGAAGGTATTCCAGTGCCTGAAAAAATGCTGAGAATGCTTACAGAGAAAAAAATCTCTGCTGAAAAAGTGGAAAAACCAGTCAACGACGTCGAAGATCCGATTCTTCGGGTAGCCAGGGAAACAGTCAGTGAACTGCTTGAACAAATGAAAATCTCTGCTCAGGTTACATCCACCTTTTTGGAAGATGGAAAAGATGAAGAGCAGGATTCGGTTCTGGTTGAAATCACCGGCAGCGACCTTAGCATTTTGATCGGGAGAAAATCTGAGACGCTTAATTCCTTACAGTATATTGCGAGCCTGATTGTGGGCAAGCGTCTGGAAAAATGGGTACCACTAACCATTGATGTCGAAGGTTACCGCGGCAGACGGGAGAGGCAATTGACTCAGTTGGCTTTACGAATGGCAGAGCAGGCGATTGCCACCGGAAGAAGGCAAACTCTGGAGCCAATGCCCGCCAATGAAAGGCGGATTATTCACCTGGCACTGCGCGACCATCCGCAGGTGATGACGGAAAGCACCGGGGAAGAGCCAAATCGAAAGCTGACAATTATATTAAAAAAGTAAATACGGGCAAATAATACTAAACAAGCTGTCACATAAGACAGCTTGTTTTTATTTTATTCTTTCTCAAAGTACAATGATATTTATTCCAGTCACAGGAGTAAGCTCATGGCAATTTGGATCGTGGTAATTATTGGGTTAATCGGTGGCACCGCGGTTGGGTTGCAATCTCCCATTGCCGGAGCGATGGGACAAAAGATAGGCGGTACAGCCAGCAGTTTTCTTATTCACTTGAGCGGTATGATCTTCTCAGGATTATTCCTCTTTATTCGCGGCGGAGAGCGAATTCATGAATGGAGAACCTTGCCCTGGTATATGCTTTTTGCGGGTATGTTTGGACTGATTCTTTATTTAACGATTAGTGTCACTCTTCCGAGATTAGGCAGCACCATGATGGTTGCGCTCATTATTATTGGACAACTTGTGACAGGAGTGATCATTGACCATTTCGGATTACTTGGAGTAATCACCCGCCAGATTGATCTATCCAGAATCCTGGGGGTATTAGCTCTTGTATTTGGTGCCTATTTGATCGCAAAATAAAAATATCCGGGAAAATCCCGGATATTTTTGTATTATTGCTTTTTGGTCAATTTCATGGCAATTGTTTCGCCATCGAAGCTGTCCTGGAACCAGTCGGGACCACCTTCCGCTTTTGCCATAACAACAGCCAGGGTCTCTCCCATAATGTAATCGCGATAATCCGTTACCGCCTCATCCAATCCGCTGCTTGCGGCGTAACTGATTACAATCCTGTCTGATATGTCAAAATCCATTTGCTTGCGTAAGTCTTGTATCCTGCGAACGATTTCACGAGCCAGCCCTTCACGAACCAGGGCAGGTGATAGGTCAGTGACCAGCGCTGCCAGGTAGGCTCCTTCTGAGGCAACCGCGTAACCTGATTTTGCCTGCGCGCGCACCTCGATTTCTTCAGGAAGAAGATCGTAAACCTGACCATCAACTTCAATCTGGATGGAGGATCCTGCCAGGAGGTTCCTGGCTGCATCATCGACCAGTGTTTCCAAAATTGCAGAACGAATGGCGGGGAACAATTTGCCATATTTCTGTCCCAGTTGTTTTGGCAGCGGATTTAATGCGAACGATACTGCTTCACCGGTTGCATCCATTACCCGAA
>CAZRKL010000042.1:0-17469 GCA_964600595.1 uncultured Leptolinea sp. | reverse complement strand
CTTAAAGTACAAGGAACATCACCAAGATGTGATACCGGAACAAATCCCTGCACACCTTCCCCTTGAACGAGCAACCCACCCCGGTTATACCCAACCACTTTTAAGGTAAGAATGGCATCATTTTTAAAGACTTCTTCAAGCGCAGTCCAGTTATTCCTTTCATTGGAGATTGGAGAAATTCGATTATTCCCCTCCAGTGACGTATCCAATTGATACTTATCTTCATCCGTGAGTATGGAGTTCCACCAACCCTCATCCAATGGTCGATTACCGATATCAGACTTCTTATCAAAATTATTGAGAACCATAATCTCCTCCCCGAGATTATTTGGATTCTACCTGATGTTCCATATCAAGGATAGCTTTAGCAACCGCTTCAATGGCAACGCGCTGTTTTCTATACAAATCAGCTTCTGACATAGCCAATTTTTGCGCCACCTCACGGACTTTTTTCCCTTGTATGAATTTCATCTCCAGGATGTTGTATAGAATCCACTCCCCTGTATATTTCCGGTCCCCTTCCGGCTTGACCTGATCAATCGCCTGGCGTAGTATCCCCCGCAGAACATTCACCGGGTTTTGATCATTTGTTTGTGCTGCCTGATTAACCAGGCTTAATTTGAGGAGTGGATTATCAGATAACTTTGGTCCACCCCAAAAATGCGTCAGAGCATCTTTTACCATATTTGTTACTTCAGGCGGTACAGAATAATCCGATTCAATTAGCTCATCTGCATTCGCGAAACGTGTCTCAGCCCGCATGGTCTGAAATTGTTGAACGCGTGGATTAATGCTCAGCAGCATATCGAATATTCCCGACTGAAGTGTCCGGTTCTGTAAGGCAGTTACAATCCTCTCAGAAAGGGTTTGTAAAATGGGTTGATCTTCGCTTTTTATGGTGTCATGATCTTTCAGTTCCAAACCCAGGATACCAATCAGCTCTCTCTTTTCCTCCCAGGTACTCCATAGGGGCACCATGGTGTAACCATTCCACTGGAGAATTTCATTCGGGGGCTTTTCCCCTGTTGTCAATTCGATAATATTAGGGGTGAACATCTGCAAATCATTATCCTGAAACTTCCCCATTTTTACGATCATCGAAATACTGCTTCCGTCCATTGACGCAATAAAGGAATGCTTTGCTTGAAAACGATCGCTGATCGCTGCAAGAACTGTTTCAAGGAACTGTCGCAGGTCATTCCTGGTCATCAAACGATCACCCATATCGGTTATCAGATCAATCTCTTCACGGTCTTTCCCATAAAACAGCCATCTCTCCCAGTGAGGAGCCAGAAGAGTGATCAAATATTCGAGTATTATGATTGAAAACACCATCATGACTGGAATCCAGGTTTCCAATGGGATACCCAAATTCGCAACAGCTCTCCGAAGCACGGTTGTAATACCGAGAACAATTATTGCGGTAACAGGTCCACGCATAATCCACTTAAACAGGCGCCGCTTTACGACACGGTCTGGCCAACTGACACCAAAAAAAGATACTGAGTAAGCCATGCCAACGATCAGACCACCGGTGAACAGGTTTGTCATCAAAACTGTAAACCAGTAGATCAAGTTGTGGGTAGTAGAGAAAGCTGACCCGTAAAGCAGGTACGGAATCGAACCAAGTACCGGTGCCAATGCTCCGGTGATGAGATACGCTATTCGCCTGCGGGTTGTTGGTGTCGTCGTCCGTCGGTATGCCCGGGTAAAATTGATCCAACTGGCAATCATACTCATAACGTAGTAAAAAACAAATCCAGCCATGAGCAACTGTTGCAAAATGAGAGTTACTGAACTCTCCCCTGAGCCAATATCCCCCAAAAACCAACTGGCTGGAATTACAAAAAGAAACCCAAAAGAAATTAGATACGTAATCCGAATCGCCCAACGTCTTTTGCCGCGGCTTGGCCGTCCGGTTGTCGCCAGAATAGCATCAGAAAAGTGCAGATAAACTGGTGGTAAGAACACCATTCCAAACCATTGCATCCTCAGCCAAAATGCTATTTCTGCTTCAACCTGAGTAGTGCTTCCAATCGCATCTGCGGTAAAGATGATCACTACACAGACCAGAATCAAAGCGAAAGAGCGTGTGACACGGTCTTTAAGGTTTAATCCGGTCATGTAGAGCAAAAGTGAAAATGCAGTAATGGCAATACCAGCAGCCAGAATTTGGCTGATGGTTCGGATTACAACCATGAAACCGGTTAACCAACTCATCTAATTTCCTGTTTAGTAATGGGTATTAGATCAGAAAGTGCGAAAAGAAAATTGCAATATCCTGGTTTGCATAGAAATGATCGTTGTACCCACAAAATTCGAAACCCATCTTTCTAAATAACCTGATGGATGGAATATTTTTTGATTGCATATCGACAATCATTCTTCGTAATTGTTGCTGAGTAGCCCATTCTTGTCCAGCCATTATCAAGGCTGTCGCAATCCCTTGACGGCGGTAGTTCGGGTTCACAGCCAGATCTGTGATCCAGCCAGACAGAGGAGCCAAATCAGTGGAAATGCTGATGTAAGCAACGGGTTGTTTTTCAAATAATGCTACCAGCAATGCATCCCGGTGAATCCAATCTTTCATCAACCTTTTGGTTGAGCGGGGATACTCGACTTTCACTGATCGTGGAAGGCGATTTTCCCGAAAATTTATCCCAATATACCGCTCTTCATTAATAAAATCCAATTGCCACACATGGTCTGTATGATAATTGTGATCGATTTCCATTAGCTTGGGAATGTCTTCAATCACTGCGGGACGAACTTGTATTTGCGGCATACTTCCCTGCTACTCTTAATTTTCTTCTTGAATTTTAATCGATATCTGACAAGGTGGCTTTGCTTCACCTTTATTATTGGTCACAACCAATCTGAGAAAATAATCTCCCGGGGGAAGGGATGATGTATCCCAAAAACCCAGAGTAGCGTTGGTGACAAGCATATTCCCAGCCTGTATGGTGTTCCATAAAGTATTATCCTGGGAATACTCATATTTGTAAAATCCAAAATCAGTTATATTTACTGTGCCTTTAAGTTCCACTTTTCCACTAATTACATCATCCTGCCCAGGTTCAAGCCATTCCACCTGGTTTGGAAAACAGCCTCCCATATCACCCCCACCAGCATCCCAGGGGAGTACCGTCTCGTTGAATCCACTATTGGCTAATTCAACAGCATCGATGGGAATTTCTGTAGGCGAGAGATCCACTGTTGGAGTCGGTGCAAAAGCCAGAGCCGGCAAAGCCACATGTGCGTAAGATACAATAAAAAATTCACTTAATATCAAAACTAGAAGAATGGATAAGGAGGAAATTTGTTGAACGATTTTGTGTTTAATCCGTTCCCTTTCCATTCCAAATAACGTACCACGATATTCGCGGATGGCATTAATCAGTTTCCTCAGAATGAGAAAGATAATGAATCCTAAAATAACATAGATCCAAATTTCTGCAGCCTTTAAGAAACGATATACCTCTACCACCATCGTTGTATCTTCACAGTATCCAATTATTTACTTGAGTATTATTCCAAACGGCTTAATACACCGCGAACAATCTTTTCCAATTTGGGAACAATAACATGACCAGCTTCTAAAACCTCTTCATGAGTGGTCAACGTATTTCCATCCAGATTTGCTTTATTGCTGATACCTGATACACCTAATACACGCGTGCCACCATGCCGGGCAATAGTCACTTCAGGTACAGTAGACATACCTACTGCATCAGCCCCTACTGTGCGAAGGAACCGCAGATCTGCTGGAGTTTCAAATGATGGCCCAGCCAGACCGGCATAGACTCCTTCCTGCATATGGATACCCTTTTCTGAAGCAACATCCCTCGCCATCTGGATTAGTTTACGGTCATAAGCCTGGCTCATATCAGGAAAGCGGGGACCCAGATCATCCATATTGGGACCGCGGAGCGGATTCAGACCCCCCATTCCGATCATATTGATGTGGTCTGTGATCAGCATTAGATCTCCAGGTGAATAATCCGGATTGATTGCTCCGGCAGCATTAGTAACGAATAAAATGGGAATATCCAAACGCTGCATTAAGCGGATGGGCAGGGTGATCACATCCATCGGGTAGCCCTCATAGTAGTGAACACGTCCCTGCAAAACCATGACGGCTTTTCCTTCGAGTTTTCCAAAAACAAGCCGTCCTTCATGACCCTGCACCGTGGATTGAGGATACCCGGGAAGATCCGCTGCCCGGATTATGGTTGCATCCTGAATAGAATCCGCCAATCCGCCAAGACCTGATCCCAGGATCATACCAACCAGAGGAGTAAAAGATACTTTTGTTCTGATAATCGCAGCAAGATTATCGATTTCCTCAAGGGTCACAAAAGAATCCATCTTCATTTTCATTTTCCTTATTGATTTTTATAGTAATAAATACGGAGCACATATCTCAAAATCATTATAGCAGAGTTGAGAATGGAGAATTTATGAATGATCTTTGATGACATCTGAAAATGCAGCTACTATGGTCTTGATATCATCGTCTTTTATCCAGTAGTGCGTGACAAGCCTGAATTTTCGTGGAGAGATTACACCCACTAAAATACCAAGGGGTTTTAACGCAGCTGCCACTTCAGCAGCATTTATTTTCACCTTATCTGCCAAACCCATAAATATCATGTTTGTATGGGGACTGCCAGGATCCAGGACTAATTCATGGATTCCTGACAATTCTGTGGCTAATTTGCGTGCGCGGGTGTGATCTTCTTCCAAGCGCTTCGTCATCTTTTCAAGAGCGATTAACCCCGCAGCAGCTAGAATACCCACCTGCCTCATTCCTCCACCAGCCTGTTTACGCAAGCGTCTAGCCTTGGCAATAAAATCCCGGTTTCCACATAAAACCGAGCCCACTGGCGCGCATAAACCTTTACTCAAACAAAAAGTAACAGAATCAACACCCTTACATAATTCTTTTGCTTCCACTTTCAGAGCGGTTGCCGCATGAAATATGCGGGCACCATCCAGATGAAGATTTAAACCATGTTGGTGCGCAAAATCTGCCACCTGCCGGGTGTACTCAACCGTCAGAGGTACGCCTCCGCAACGGTTGTGCGTATTTTCCAGAACAATCAATCTGGAGATAGGTGCATGAATATCATTTGGGCGGATAGCGGAACGCAGATCATCCATAGCGAGCGTCCCATCCGGTTGGTTCTGTAAAACATATGGATGAACACCTCCCAAAGCGGATATTCCCCCCGCCTCAAAAAGAAAGGTGTGCCCCAGGTTGCCTACAATCGCCTCATCTCCACGACCGCAGTGAGCCAGAACAGCCAGAAGGTTTCCCATTGTTCCGGAAGGCACAAACAAACCCGCCTCCATCCCCAGCATGGATGCTGCTTTCTCTTGCAGCAGATTGGTTGTGGGATCTTCCATGAAAACATCATCCCCGACATCTGCCTTTGCCATTGCATCACGCATTTCGGGGGTTGGATGTGTAACTGTATCAGAGCGCAAGTCAATAAATTGCATTTTTCCCTCTTTTAACTTAGTTTTTCCAGGATACCTGCAAGATCTTCCGGCAATGCAGCCTCAAAAGTGCGGGCAATGGTTTCTCCGGGGAGGGTAACGGTAATCCGCGTAGCGTGCAAAAAATGCCTCCGCAGATCCAGTGATGGTTTCCTGTATCCATAAATTGTATCCGCTACGATCGGGCATCCTATAAATGAACAGTGCAGGCGAATCTGATGTGTCCTCCCAGTTCGCGGATGTACTTCGAGGAGAGTGTGCTGCAGATAACGTTGCAGTGTTTTATATTCACTAACCGCCAGTCGGCCCTTTTCAGCGGGAACGATCGCCATGCGCTGCCGGTGAGATGGATCTCGCCCAATGGGAGCGTCGATAATCCCTTCGGGTGTGGGCGGATGACGATCTACCAGGGCGATATAGACTTTCTCCACATTTCGTTTCTTAAATTGTTCTTGCAGGTAATGCAGGGTCCGATCGTCTTTTGCCATTAAGATAATTCCCGACGTGTCTTTATCCAGACGATGTATGACTCCCGGTCTGCCTTCTCCAGATATACCTTCCATATCGGGAGCATGCGCAAGGGCAGCGTGAACAAGGGTTCCAGAAGTATGTCCGATAGAGGGGTGTACAACCATGCCCGCTGGTTTGTTTATTACCAACACATGTTTGTCTTCATAGACAATATCCAAAGGGATATCTTCTGCGATGAGTTCGGTGGTAACTGGTTCGGGGATGGTCATCTCGACTTTATCACCAACTTCCAGCTTTACCCCCGTTTTTGTTGGGATTTGCTCATTAATCAGGACACAACCCGCTTCAATCAGACGTTGAATTCGCGTACGGGTCAATTCAGGATTCATTGACACCAGGAAGAGATCCAATCGCTCAAGTTTATTACCCGTATAGCTATACTGTCTGCGAATCACCGCCATGCGGTTTTTCCTCCAGGACATCTTTGGATGGTAAATCTGGTTCCACGATATCTTCGTTTTGTCCCTGGCGCTTATCATGTATCCAGACGCCCAGAATCAATACTGCCACACCTACAGAGATGGACGCGTCTGCGATATTAAAGACAGCAAAGTTACCCACAGAAATGAAATCAATCACATGACCGATTGTCACTCGATCGATTAGATTACCTACAGCACCTGCAAACTGCATTCCTAACGCAAGACGAAGCACCGGATCTGTCAGGGGAATTCTCGGATAGTAGTACAGGATAGCCAGTGATACAAGGACTGCCAGAATCGCGAAAAACAGGTTATTCCCCTGGAACATTCCAAATGCGACCCCGGTATTATTCCAATGTACTAACCGGGCAAAAGGAGCCAGCCATTCCCACGGCATCCAGCTTTCACCGTAAGGAATATATTTCAGGATTAAAGATTTGGTCCATTGATCGAGACTAATCAGAATAATGGCAGTGATAATGAGCAGGTCATATTTCTTCCAGAGCCGCATGTATTGAACCTCCAGTGATTCAGTGAGTGAATTTTACCATGAGGGAGGTTATATCAATTCAGCTGCCTGTGTATTCGATACGAGTCTCAGATATTGTTATGAAAGAGTTATTCCAAACCCCAAATCAGCAATACCCGGAATAGTTACAGGCAATTTTCCGGTGATGGGAGATCGTCCAAAAATGGCATCAGCAACAGCCTGTAGAGATGGTTTTAGAATGCCATAAGTACAGAGATAGCAGGGGACTTGGGGATACACAACCAGGTCATATGGTAACCGTAAAGCGAGTACAATGACCGGCTTCCCGGTGTATATTACCCGATTTACCAGAGCTGCCTGTGCGGGGTTTGAAAAAGCGTTAATTGTTCCAATAATGATGTAGTCTGAATTTTGAATTGCAGTCGAGATACCGGCAATATCATTTTCATCCGGATTGTGAGGCACAATGATTTCTTCAACGTTGCTATGGTGGTTCCTGATCGCATTTGCCAGGGATGGATTCAGGTATGAAGAAGTATCTGCAGGAGTCAAATCTTCTGTTTCAGGCATGATCACTAACACTCGAGCTTCAGTTTGTAATTTGAGTGGCAGTTGACGTAATTCATCCCTCACCAGGGTCACTGATTTCCTGGCAATAGTCTCGGCCACAGCACGATGACTCCGACAATCTAAAACGCTCAAATCATTATTTGCTTCAGTATTAAGTCCTGCCTTCAATCTACTAATTCGCGCGGAAGAAATGTGCAGATCATCTAAATTTTTGCTTCCCTCTTTCCAGTTCTTTGAGAGTTTATCAAATATGTAATTTTGATCTGCAAGATCGCTTGTTAATAAGAGGAGATCGACACCCGCAGCAATTGCCCTGATCGCCTCATCACCAAGTGCTTTTCCTTGTGCGATGGCTTTCATATCCATGGCATCGGTAATTACCACGCCTTCGTACCCCATTTGTTTACGAAGAATTTCATGAATAATTTTTTGGGAGAGGGTCGCGGGAACCCCGTTTCGCCCTTCGATTTTCGGCAAGGCAAGATGGGCAGTCATCATCATTTTTACGTTTGCCTGGATGGATGCTCTAAAAGGTTTAAATTCAACTTGCTCAAGACGTTCCAGATCATGCGGAACACTGGTTATCCCGTGATGTGAATCACCAGAAGTGTCACCATGACCAGGAAAGTGTTTGGCTGATGCGATAACCCCGGTCGATTGTATCCCCTCGATCATGGCAGCTGCCAGGATTGATACCAGGTCGGGATCTTCTGAAAATGAGCGAACACCAATGACAGGGTTTTGGGGATTAATATTGACATCACAGACAGGCGCATAAATTGTGTTGATCCCTAACGCTGCCATCTCTCTGCCAAGGATTTCTCCTGCCTGGCGAGCTAATTCGGAGGAACCAGTTGCACCGATTGCCATATTGCCTGGAAGTTGAGTGACGCCATCTCCAATGGACATTAATTGCCCACCTTCCTGATCAGTTGCGATAAACAACGGTGGCATTCCAGCATCCTTAGCCAGTTTTTGTAAATGGCTTGTCAATGCAAAGACTTGCTCTGGTGAATCAATATTCAAATGTCGAAAAAGAGTATAGCCGGCAGGTTTGATGCTGCGCATCGTGGACTCATATTCCGGGGGTATGGTGTCTTTTCCGGGGAATGCCAACATCAGGTGCTGCCCCATCTGGATTTCTGCTGACATGACCTATCCCTTTAGACCTGAAATTACTACACTATCCAGAATAAACCGCTGGGCAAAAAAGAATATCACAATCAAAGGGATGGTGGTAAGAACAGCCGCGGTCATAATAGTTGGCCACTGCTGAACTGTAAGGTTTATGTTGTAAAGTGTTGAAACAAATACAGGTAGTGTATATAAATCTACAGTCTGCAGGTACATCAAAGGCGCGAGGAGGCTGTTCCATAGACCGACAAAAATAAACGTAGCTACGGTAGCCAGAGGCGCTTTAACCAACGGCATGATTACTTCCCAGAAAATCTGTATATGATTCGCACCATCCACAAAAGCGGATTCATCCAATTCTTTGGGGATTTGCGCCATGGATTGTCTTAATAGAAACACCATTGCAGCTCCACCTGCAAAGAAACCAGGAATAATGATTGGATTAAATGTCCCCACCCAGCCAAGTTTATTGAAAAATACATACTGCGGAACGATCAGAGCCTGGGGTGGAATCATCATTGTGGCAAGCATTAAAAAGAATACAGCATTCCTACCCGGCCACTGAAGCCGGCTAAAGGCATATGCCACAACAGCAATTGAGATGAGTGTTCCGGCAAGAGCCAGCGTGGTGTAGAAGATGGTGTTGAAATAAGAGCGCAAGAAATCAGTGTTTTGAAATATTGAGAGATATGCCTGGAAGGTGGGTTTTGCAGGCAGCCAGATGATGCCTGCGGCGTTAGTCTCCTCAAGCGTTTTAAGAGAAGATGAGATCATCCAGAACAAAGGGAAAATCATCACGACTGTTGATCCGGTCAACACAAGGTATAACAGAATTCTTTGAATAATGTGCCAGTATTTTTTCATCCACTCACCTAATAGAGATCGTAGGTTACCCAGCGATCCTGCATTTTAAACTGGATTACTGTAACAATGAGAATAATTACCAATATGATCCATGAGATCGCGGAGCCGTATCCGATTTCGAAATGCCTGAAGCTTGCCTGCCATAAATAGTAAACCATGGAGATTGCTGAAGGCACCAGCGGTTGATTATCACGATAGAGAACATAAATAGGCTCGAATATTTGCAGAGAGTTGATCATGCCCACAATCAGATTATAAAAAATGTAAGGGGTCAATAATGGTAGAGATATTTTCCAGAACCGCTTCCATGAACTCGCTCCATCCACCTCAGCCGCTTCCTGAAGTTCTTTGGGGATATTCTTCAATCCAGCCAGGAAGATCAGCATCATTGCGCCGCAACCCCAGATCATCAGCAACACAACTGACATCTTCGACCATAATGGGCTTTGTACCCAAAGGGGCACCCGGTTATCTGCCGGGAATCCGGCTTCAATCACTTTTAATAACAGGTTGAATTTTCCATTACTGATCCCCAGGAAAAATGCGGTCACAATTTCTTGTATGTAAATGATGCCCCGGATGAGGTATCCAATAAGTGGGATTGCCTGAGTAACTGACCTAATCATCTGATTGATAATGCCGGTGCCCGTGTTCAACATTAATCGCCAGGCCAGTAACACAGCGGTATTAAAACCGAGGATGACCGGTAGATAAAATCCCATCCGAAACACATTTGACCCGCGCATTTTTTGATTTAATAAGACCGCCAGAAGCAACGCAAAAGCCATTTGCAGCGGTAAACCAATTACTGTCAAATACAAGGTGTTTACCACTGACGCTCGAAATCCATCATCTTTAAAGATCAGATTGTAATAATTATCCAGACCGATCCAATTGGCAGGCGTGTTTACAACCACGCGGTAATCGGTAAAACTCCAGTAAAGTGAAAATCCCATTGGGATGATAACAAAAATAAGGAAACCTACAATCCAGGGAGAAGCAAATAAATAACCCGCAAATGTATTTTCCTGTTCACGGCGAGAAGCTCCAGATTTTTTAGCGATGAATTTTGCGAGCGAACCCAGCAGATATGCAGAGATAATTACAAAGATAATGGCAACCAGAGCAGAAAGTAGGGCGTAAATATATGGGTTCTGTTTCACGAACTGCCCTCCAGAATTTCTCAAAAAATAAAGAATTTGTTTGATTAACAGTATATGAACTTTTTAAATGAAGTTGGATGGAATTCCATCCAACTTCATTTTTAATCATGAATTACTATTGCCCGAGAGCGGCAGAATATTCTGTTTGAATCTTCTCAACCACATCTTCTGGGGTCAATTCTTCGGTAATCAGTTTGCCGAGGGCATCCTGCATAATGGTGGATAGCTTGGCAGCTTCTTCAATACCTGCAAAACCAACACCATATTCTGCTGCGAGTTCAGCTTCGCGTTTCAATTGGGTTGACTCGGTCACGTAACCATACATCGCATCAGTTCGGGCTGGGATGAGGCTCATTGTCTCATTCCATTTGTGATTGGCTTCCTTCGAGAAAGCAAGCTTCAACCACTCCGCAGCCAGTTCTTTGTTGGGGCTGTAATCAGCAACCGCGAGCCAGTCGTTGAATGCCAATACTACAGGTTTGCTGCCTGCGAAGTTCTCAGGATCACCAAAGAATGGATCGATGCTGACGTTCTCCCAGATCGGGCGGTCGAATGCTGGCGCAGCCCAACCTGAATGTGCGAGACATACCGCGCCATTATCCGCCTGGGTTTCATCATTTACATCAATAACAGAACCCTGGCCAACCGGGAGGGCGCCGACTGCGTTGGCAGCGGGTCCATAGATTGCCTGGCGAAGATCGAAGACAAATTGAGTGGTAGCCAGTGCTTCGGGTGAATCAAAGTTAGGTGTTCCATCAGCTTTATACAGCTGTCCGCCGACAGAGTAATACACCAGGAGCCACCATTGCCAGTCAGCCATTGATCCTGCATCTACAGGGACCAGCGCCTGCTGGGTGAGTGAATTTGTTGCAGGATCGATTGTGGATAATTTCGCCGCGAAATCTTTCCACTCAGCGAAAGTCTTGGGGGTGCCAGTGGTCCAACCAGCTTTTTCCATGAGGTCGGTACGGCAGAAAACATAGCGGGGAGCAGTGAAGATCGGTAAACCGCGGAGCTTGCCTTCGTACTTAGCATTCTCCAGAGCAGGACCAAAATTCTTGATATCAGGCCAGGCAGCTTCACCCAGGAATTCTTCCATATCTGCGAGACTATTACCATACAGGGTGTTCATTTCTGAACCCAGGTTGATAATATCGGGACCTTCCTGCGCAGCAAAGAAACCACTGAAAGTGGTATCCCATCCACTCCAGGTACCTTCTGTGATTTCCACCTTTACACCGGGATTAGCAGCTTCAAATGCCGGATTGATCTCTGCTTTCAACCATTCGATAGTTGCGGGTGTGTAATCAAGCAGGTATACTTTTAGTGTTGTATCAGTTGCAGCGGGGGCTTCTGCTGGCGCTTCGGGTGCTGCAGGAGCCTCTGTTGCCACTGGCGCAGGTTCAGCGGGAGCTTCTGGTTGCGCCGGTTGGGCGGGTTGTGCAGTTCCGCAGGCACTTAAGATCAGTGAGAAAAGCACAAACAAAACGATCAATTTATTACGCATTGTAACTTCTCCTTCTAGATTTTTTGAGTTGAAGAGTTTTGAAAAGCTTCGATATCTATTCTTTCGTGTTTCCTTCCTTTCTGCCAATTTCACTTAACCGGCTCAAACGATCATTAACATCTTGCTGGAATTGATTTATTAAGTTGGAAATAAATCCCGCAGGATCCAGTTTGTCATCTGATATTAATGGAGTTAAATCCATCCCGAAAGATAGCCCGGTGTATACATCTACACCATGAGATTCAAAGTAAGTGGCATTCGCTCTGCGTCGGGCAAGAGATGCCAGGTCGTACCTTTTTCCACCGCTGATCTGTGAATCAAAAACACCAACAAGTGCAGCCTGCAAATTTTCCATTGCAGACAGATCAAAAGGAACTTTCGAAGAATCCAACATCCAATCCAGATTCCGCCACACTTCACAACCGAATAACTTCTCAGGCCTTTCCGATTTCTCCAGCGCGCGGATAGCCTGAATAACCCTTAACACAACTGCAATATGGGTATCGTGCTTATCAGCCAGGTTGTGGGTGTAAATTACATCAGGCTGGGTTGCCCGAATGACGGATGCCAAATCTTGAACTACAAAAGGAAAACGTGCGTCTTTTACCTGAGCACTGGGATAATCGAGCATTGTTAATGATGCGTATTCACCCACAAAAGCGGCTTTCTTTTGCTCCTTAATCCTTACCAGGCGCATTTCGTCATCGGAGTATTTTTCATAAATGCCATTTCTGGGCGATCCCCTGCCATCTGTCACCACAACAGCTGAGAACCACTTATCAGTTTGCTGGAAGCATTCCAGAATTGGACTGGCAGCCATAATCTCAATATCATCCTGGTGAGCACTAATCGCCAGATGTGTAGAACGCGACAAGGCGCTTGTTTCAGGTAAATTATCAGGAATATATATTTCTGAGGTTTGATTATGGAATTTCATGGTTCCTCCACAGGATGAATTTCAGGCAGGCTCGCAGCCGCAATGGATTGCCCCACACGGCGGCTTTTTTCGTCCGGAAGGGATATCTTAATCCGGGTTTGTAACTCTTGAAATTCTTCCCGAAAAACCTGTTCAGCTCTGTCTAATAAAATCTCCCCGCCTGAACCAGAAGTACAACGTCCCAGAATGAGGACATGCTGCATATCATAAAAGTCTGCATAATGAGCCAGCGAGTAACCGAGGTAGACTCCCATTGTCTCCCAGATCTTTTTGGCAATAGGATTGCCGCTTTCCAGCTTTCCCTGCGCAAATGCAAGCTTTTCAGCATCGGTGGTACCATCGGGGAGAATCAACCCATTTAGCGATGCAAGCCGGAATACACACTGCTGTGAAAGATAGGAGGCTCCACACCCCATATCGCCAGACCATTCTTCTTCGGGGGCAGCGGGGTTGTAATCAACTGGAGCAAAAGAAAGCTCATTCAACCAGCCGGTGATGTGTCCGTTTTGATCCACATAGCCGGCAGCTTCACTCGAGCCCATGGCGATTCCGAGTATCCCATTTTCATTCAATGACATTGATCCTGCCAGTGCGGTAACATCACCATCATTGATGATCACCAGGGGTACACCCATTTCTCTTTGGATATTGATGAATAGATCCCGCACTCGAGGGAAGTTTTCCTCTGCTATATTCCGGAAAAGCGAAGCAACCATAGGGCGGTTTTCAATGTATATCCCAGCCGAACTCCCTCCGATCGCATCCACCCTTGGTAAATGTGCTGCCGCAGTATTGAGCATGGTCCGAATTTCACGATCATGGTAAAGCGGGTCCGTCTTCTTCCTCGGCTCCCAGATGATCTCTTCACTAAAAACAACCTGTCCATTCTGTACCGCACTTACTTTTCGGTCAGAAGCTCCCAGATCAAAACCAATCCGGCAGCCATCTAAATGCCTTCCAATCAATTTCCCTGATTCCCTGGCTTCAGGAACTTCATCTATCGGGCAGCTGAATACCTCAAAAGGTTTTTCATAAACCTGGCGGCTCATAAATTGGTGATCGAACCGGGAACGACCATCATGAGAGTAAACCTGGCTTATATAATTTCCAATATCAATTGATCCGCCTATGTAAATTCTAAAACCGCCTCGCTGCCAGAGTAAGAATTTAATAATCCGCTCAATATAGTAAGCATTCATCCAGGCATCGGGATGGTCGTGAGGAAATATGTTTGTTGCGAAACGGGAGACCTCACCATGGTCCCGTTCGATTGCAATCACCAGTGGCGAAGTGTGGATACCTGCCGCCCGACGAAAATGATGATTGGCTAATACCGCCGGGCGGAAATTCTCATCCAGAGGAGGTAGAACTTTTGGGATAACTAAACGGATACCGTATTTCATCTACATCTATCCTCGGGAAGACATTAACAACGAATAATCATCCAGCAACATGAAGGCTGATGATCCCAGCACACACGCCTTAAACCCTAAATCGCCAAATTCAAGCTGTGTATCTGCAGCGAGGCGCATCAGAGAAGCTTGATTCATCGAATAACGGATTTTTTCCAGCCAACTCTCCCCAAAACGGTTCATATAACCCGTAAAGATAATCTTGCGAATATTTAACGTACCAATCAGACTGGCTATAGATTTACCCATGGCATCAGCAGCATCAGAGACCACTCTCACTGCGAGGGCATCCAATTGATGGTATGCAGTCTCTATGTCTTCCAGCTTCAGGTCACCTGATATTTCTGCCAGGGTGGAAGTTGGGTAATCAGGCAGCATGGATTGCGCTCTTTGAACGATCGCCCGCGTGCTAGCGATGGTCTCAAGGCATCCATTCCGACCACAACGGCAAAGCGGCCCATTTTCATTGATCAAAATATGTCCGATCTCGCCAGCTCCTCCGCCATCACCCTGAAATAATTGGCCATTGATTAATATGCCGGCTCCGATTCCATGTTTGACATTGATCACAATTGCATTTTCATCAGAACGGAAATTTCCACTGTAGACAAATTCTCCTATGGCGGTCGCCTGGCTATCATTGAGAACTGTGACAGGTAGTTGGTATCGATCAGAGAGCAACCGCGCCAGGGGAACATCCTTCCAGTTTAAGTTGACTGCATCCACAACAACGCCAGCGCGCGTATTTACCAATCCGGGAGTTCCTATGCCAATCCCAACAATTGGGCTCCATTCTTTACGGGTTAGCTGGTCAAGTATTTCATAGACATGCGAGAGCGCTTGTTCACCATCTGTTCCACTAAACGGGATCTCCACCGTTTCCATAATTTCTCCCCGCAAATTGACCACAGATCCGATAAACCGATCTTGCGCAAGGTTACAACCGATCAGGTAGCGGGAATTCGCTTTCAATACAAGCAGGATGGGATTCTTCCCTCCACTGGATGAGCCGAAGCCCACCTCTTCCACCAATCCGGCATCCATCAACTCTGAAACCAGGTCTGAAACAGTGGCTCGCGTGAGTTGCGTTTGGCGGGCAATTTCTGCGCGGCTAATGGATATATGCTCAAATATGGTCTGCAGGACAAGGTCACGATTATGCAGTTTTGTTAGCTGGTGGGTTGCCTTTTTTGCGGACATACTACTCTCGCTCGCTATGTTTGTTTAGTGTACTTACAAAGTATAGTATACACACAGATTTTTAGAATGCAATATTTTTTAAGATTCAATTAATCTTTGATACAAATTTCCCCAATCTGCCTGAAAGTCCTCACCCAATATGGCATCGGGTAATCTATGGGTATAATTAACTATCCTAAACATGAGGTGCGGTATGCGTGCGATTGAAATTATCGAAAAAGTTAGAGATCGAATCCCCTGCTCACGGGAGGAACTGGTCTTTTTCGTAAATGGAATCGCGGATGGTAGTATTCCTGATTACCAGGTAACTGCCTGGGCAATGGCCGTTTTACTGAACGGATTAACCCCACGCGAAACAACCGAGTTGACTCTGGCAATGGCAAACTCAGGGGAAACCATTGATCTTTCAGATGTGGTGGAAATTGCAGTCGATAAACATTCTACCGGAGGCGTGGGAGATAAAACTACGCTGGTTGTTGAGCCGCTTGTTGCTGCTTGCGGCTTGCCTGTTGGGAAAATGTCTGGCCGCGGATTGGGTTTTTCCGGCGGTACGCTGGATAAGCTGGAATCCATCCCCGGATACAGAACTGATCTCAGTAAAGAGGAATTTATCCAGCAGTTAAGAACCCTGGGCATCGTTCTTACGGGTCAAACGGGCGATCTTGCTCCCGCCGATGGGAAACTCTACTCATTACGCGATGTTACTGGAACTGTTCAATCCATTCCACTGATCGCTTCGTCTGTAATGAGCAAGAAGATTGCAGCCGGCGCCCAGGCGATTGTTTTGGATGTGAAGGTCGGTCATGGTGCATTTATGAAAAATGTTCAAGAAGCCCGGGAACTATCCAGGTTGATGGTGGATATCGGTAAGTTGAGCGGCAGAAAAGTAACCGCCCTGTTATCAGATATGAATCAACCACTTGGCGTTGCAGTGGGGAATGCACTGGAAGTCAAGGAAGCCGTTGACACACTGCATGGTTCTGGTCCTGCGGATTTTCTTGAACACTGCCTGGTGGTTGCCTCCCATTTGCTCATGCTGGGGGGAAAAACATCCAACCTGGATGATGCGAGAGTACTGGCTGAAAAGAAACTATCTGATGGAACTGCCTGGCAAATGTTCCGCAAACTGATTATTGCTCAGGGCGGAGACGTGAGCTTTGTGGACCAAACTGAGAAATTACCTAAGGCGCCCATCATTGATATGGTACATGCATCAAGAGATGGCAATATTGCTGAGATAAATGCACGGATCGTAGGCGAGACCGCTGTGGTAATGGGCGCAGGCAGGGCAAAAAAGGGAGATGCCATTGATTTTGCGGTTGGCTTAAGAATATTACATAAAGTGGGAGACCATGTCAAAAAAGGAGATGCTCTCTTTGAAATACACGCGCGAACGCCTGAATCAATGCAATACGCAAAGGATGAAATCTTGAGCGCGTTCTCCTGGTCTACTGAATCCGTACAACCCTTGCCGTTATTCTATGATGTGATCCGCGGTTAATAATCCATCTTCTTTGCACCTCAGGATACCCGCATTAATGGGTATCCTTTTATTTATACCAAGGCACAATACTTGGAACGTTTATAATATGACAATGAGAAAGCGGTTTATTCCATTCATAATGGTCTTCAGCGCCAGCCTGTTGATAACAGGCTGCCTGACCTGGCAAACATTTTTGGAGACCGGAAGCATGATTGTGTATTCCTATGCTACCGGTACAGCGTTTGCCCTGACCC
>CAZRKL010000041.1:6149-17520 GCA_964600595.1 uncultured Leptolinea sp. | reverse complement strand
GAAACAAGTGGACAAATACCATCCATTCTCACAAAAGTTGTTGACCCAACCGGTGCAGGAGATGCTTTAACCAGCGTTGTACTGTACGGCTTACTGAACGAGTTATCCATTGATGACGCTGTGCGGCTTGGGGTTTCTGCAGCATCCCTCACACTAAGACGATTTGGCAGCGTGGTTCCCGACCTAGATTTGGAAACAATCTATGAAAATCTGGTGATTTAAGGATAAAGCAATGATTGCCCCAAAACACCTGCGCATTCACCCTGAAGTTCATCAGGCAATCCGGACAGGAAAACCTGTGGTAGCACTCGAATCTGCTGTGATTACACACGGTCTTCCATACCCAGAGAATATGAAACTGGCTCTTGCAACAGAAGAGATTATCCGACAAGGAAACGCAACACCAGCAACGGTTGCTGTAATTCACGGGGTGGTTCAGGTAGGATTGGCAGAGGAACAGCTGATTCAACTGAGCAAACTAAAAGATCCGCGGAAAATAAGCAAACGGGATTTTGGCGTGGCTATAGCACAAAAACTCAGCGGAGGTACTACAGTTGCAGGAACTATGATCGCCGCACATCTTGCCGGTATTCAGGTTTTTTCCACGGGTGGAATCGGTGGGGTCCACCGTGATAGTTACTGGGATATTTCAGCCGATCTGCCTGAGCTAAGTCAAACTCCCATGGTGGTTGTTTGCAGTGGACCGAAAGCAATACTCGACCTCTCCGCCACCATGGAGTATCTGGAAACCAGTGGAGTAATTGTGATCGGTTATCAGACGGATGAACTTCCCGCTTTTTATACCCGGCATAGCGGTATACTGCTGGATACCAGGATGGATGATCCATTTGAAATTGTATCAACTGCGCGTGTTCAATGGGAAATGGGAATAAATTCTGCAGTACTGGTTACACAGCCACCTCCCCGTGAGCTTGAGCCAGACGCAGCGTGGATTGAAGACCAAATCCAAATGGCAATCAAAGAAGCGCATTTATCCGGGATTCATGGACCGTCCATGACCCCTTTTCTCCTCGATAGAATGAATTTCCTTACCCGAGGGGCAAGTCTACAAACCAACCTTGCACTCCTTAAACAAAATGCCAGACTGGCAGCCGAAATTGCATGTGCCCTATCTGGTGTGGTGAATGAGATTCAAATGTGATATTTTTTCGTTGTAAATTGCATTTACCCTGTTTCAGGGTGTGGCTGAGGTTCCCTGTGGTGCAAGGTTGGGCGTTTGACTGGGCGTCCTGGTTGGGGATGGCGTATTCGTTGGCCGGGGAGTAACCGTTGGTCGTATCGTCCTGGTTGCTGTGGATGTTCTGGTGGGCGTGGGGGTATTTGTTACAGTTGGGGTAAATGTTGGTGTCGATGAAGGACGTTGGGTTGGCGCATCTCCGGTGATTGTAAACCTGCCAGATATTTTCCATAACATTCCATTGAATATTTGAACCTCATAATCTCCCGGCAACCACTCTGATGGATCTGGGCGCCAGTCTGTATATCCATACCCTCCCGTGCCACCGTTCCAAGGGTAAGATTCAAAATACACCAATTCTCCATCCCGATACCAGAGGGCACTCCACTGAGAGCCATCGAGCATGCCATCAAAACTAAAGACACCAAACATTCTATCTACGGGGTTGCTGAAAGTCGTATCAGGATTTAACGGTTGATTACTGTTATCAATATTTCGGGCAAACACCAGTGGAGAAAACACTGCTGCGGGATTAGGTGTAACCAACCCAGCAAAGCGGGATTCAACTGCTGGAGGAACATAAGGAGTAGATGAGGGTGTTGGTGTATATGATTCCACTGGGGTAAGTGTGATGGTCGGGGTAAGTGTTTTAGAAGGAGTTAAAGTGATGCTCGGTGTCAGGGTGATAGTTGGCGTGCGTGTGACTGTAGGACTGGGTTCGTAATAAGAATAAATGAGCGGTTCGGCGTAAGAATTCAAGAAGAACGCAATGCCAATCAAGATAATTGCAATGAACAATAATCGCCATCCACTAACGGTGAGATCACGGCGTTTCCGGAAATAAGGCAAATTGCGCGCGCTGAGAACCCGCTTAATCCCAATGTAGATAAATACTAATATCAGGAAGATGGAGATAAAAAAAGCCAGTCTGATCGTTAAGTGAAATTCCAGATTCATACTGTTTTGGATTATAGCATACAGGAAATATCATTTCATCCACTCATTTTGCGCTAAGATAACGTAAGTATTGATATAATCTTCTAGTGATATCATGACACTCGAAAATGGCTTTTTGCTCAACAACCGCTATCGCATCATATCCATACTAGGTCAAGGCGGTATGGGTAATGTTTACCGTGCCAAGGATCTTAACTTGACATTAGATGTGGCGGTAAAAGAAAACCTTTATTTATCCGAAGAGTACACCCGGCAATTTAAACGCGAAGCAGAAATACTTGCTTCCTTACGGCATCCCAACCTTCCGAAGGTAACGGATCATTTCGAAATGCCCAACCAGGGGCAATACCTGGTTATGGAATATATTACCGGTGAAGATCTGCGCGACAGGATGGACAGGTTGGGCTCTCTGCCGGATGATGAAGTTGTTCATATTGGAGCAGCAATTTGTGACGCGCTTGCATATCTTCATGAGCGGAAGCCCCCAATTATCCATCGTGATGTAAAACCAGGGAATGTTCGCATCACTGAAGATGGTCATGTGCTTCTGGTGGATTTTGGGCTCGCGAAAGTTCAAAACGGGAAACAGGAAACAACCAGCGGCGCAAGAGCAATGACACCTGGATATTCACCACCAGAACAATATGGAAGCTCGCGCACAGATTCTCGATCTGATATCTATGCACTTGGCGCCACCCTTTATGCGGCACTTTGCGGTACTCCGCCTGAAGAAAGTTTGGTTCGAGCGACAGATTTTACAGACTTAACCCCAGTCCGACAGTTATCACCAAAAACCTCTCCCAAGTTAGCCCTGGTTATTGAAAAAGCGTTATCCATCCGCCCTGAAAACCGGTTTCAAACGGCTGAAGAGATGAAGATTGCCCTTTTAGATGTATTGGGCGAATCTGTAAGCAGCAAACCTATCGTCATTACTCCCCCGCCTTACAAGAAACCATCCACCGGCCTTCCTGGTATTTCAACGCCGTTGGTAAACACTGCTTCATTGAAAAGAAAGAGCAAAGTATGGATACCGATTGTGCTGGTAACCCTGGTATCCTTCATCCTTGTTATCTTTGCTATGTGGTTTTTTAATCCTTTTGGGAATGAGCAGGTATCTGCTTCTGCTACAGAAACTCAGATAGTTGTACAGGTTCCTCCGCCAACACTTGAGCCTGAGGTGATCATACCCGAAATTACGGATATCCCCCGTCCCACCATAAAGGCAGCAACAGATACCATTAGTAATCCGACAGATGAGATCCTACCAACTGAAGTTAATCCAACGGCTGATCTCTCCCCTGTTCCTCTGAATCCGGAAGCAGGGAAAATTGCATTTTCTTCCTTGCGAAATGGTTTGCCACAAATATATGTAATGGGTACAGATGGAGAAGACCAGATCCAGGTAACTGAATATGCAGATGGCGCCTGCCAACCTGACTGGTCACCGGACGGGAAGAAAATTGTTTTTGTTTCTCCCTGTTATAAGAAGGAAAACAGGTATCCAAAGGCAAATCTGTTCATCGTTGAACTGAATACCGGTATAGTCGAGCCACTGGATACTGGTCTCGGAGGCAACTACGATCCATCCTGGTCACCGGATGGCAAGTTCATTGCCTTTACAAAAGAAATTAATACCCGCACACAGGTATACATGCTGGATTTGGAGAGTGGATCGGTAATCGCCATTTCAGATGGAAAAGACCAAACCAGGCAACCCTCGTGGTCAAATGATGGTGAATCCCTGATTTTTATTCAAACCAAATACGCCGATCAGATTGCAGTATTGAGTATTGTAGAAAAAACGAGCAAACAGGTCACCCGAAATAATGGTTTGGTAAATAGCAGACCTGTTATGACACCCGATGAGGGTACCATTTATTACACCCAAAGCTCCAAAGATCAATACAACCCAAGAATAATGGGGATTCCAATTGAATTAGGAACTGAAGAGATATTTAAAGAGTATCGCTTTCCAGAGCAGAATTATTCGGTTCCACTCCCCGCAGCAGATCAGGATATCTCACCTGATGGAAAGTGGCTTGTTTTTGAAAGCTGGCCAGATGGCACGAATCATGACATTTATATAACCTCAGTCACCGGGCAGATTGTCCACAGGCTGACAACGGAACCAAGGTATGATTTTCATCCTTCTTGGTTACCAAATACAGAACAATAGATTACTACATTAATTCAGGCTGGTAAGATTCAGCAAATATTGCAGGAAGTCCACCGGTATGCCAGAACAGGACGGTCTCTCCACGCTTTAAGAATTTTTTATTTATTAGGTCCATTAATGCACCCGCTGCCCTACCTGTGTATACCGGATCTAAGAATAGCGCTGCCTTTTGAGCAAAGAATTTTATGGCATTTTTTTCGAGCTCCCCAAACATACCATAACCAGCCCCAAGGTAATCATCATTGACAAGGATGTTTTCAGAAGAGAAAACTTCATTCACCATGAGCCGTTCAGCCATTTGATTTGCCAGGTCCGCAACCTTGCTCTGTAAGTCGGCAGCTTTATCTTCGATACTTATGCCTAATATTTTTCCTTTAAAACCCGTTAACCTGGCTCCCAGTGCCATTCCCGCTTGTGTTCCCCCAGATGAGCTGGGAAATACGATCCAATCAGGATTCACCTGCTGTGCAGCAAGCTCTTGCATAGCGACAACATAGCCCATCGCTCCGACAGGATTTGAGCCTCCATACGGTATCATGAACGGCCGCTCGCCTTCTTCCCATGCTTGATCAAATGTTGATTTTAAAGTAGCATCCCGTTTAGCGCGAGAAGTCCAGATAACTTCAGCGCCCATTAATAAATCCAACAGATAGTTCCCGCTGGGTTGTTGTGGTTCTTCACCAGCCAATACCAGCCTGCATTTCAAGCCATACTTCGCCGCAACAGCAGCTGTCTGTCGGCAGTGATTGGATTGCAATGCTCCGGTTGTTATCAGCATTTGAGCGCCATTTGCTTGCGCATCTGCCAGCAGACATTCCAATTTTCTAATCTTATTTCCTCCAAAACCGATCCCTGTCAGATCATCCCGTTTTATCAATATATTTGGTCCATTCAGGAGGGCAGTAATATTTGGAAGCCATTCCACAGGTGTGGGCAAATGTGCAATTTTAATCCTTGGGATAATCATCTATTTACCTCTCGTTGGATTCGTTTTTTTCCTAAGCGCCGCATCCAATTCAATATCAGGGGAAGAGTATGACCGTAGAATGTGTATAAGAATCTTGAGACTGGATAATCCCATGCTCCAATGCTTTTAAATACTCTCCCATTAAAGCCTTCTTTAAACCGGTACACTCCATACATCGGATCACTTTCAACAAAATTATCTGGGGCACCCCAGAAATCGTAAACGGAACAACCCATAGACTTTGCCAGCAGAATGGCTTTCCATTGCAGAAGGTGATTAGGCATCCATTCCCTGTATTCTCCACTTGACATTCCGTAAAAGTAATATGCCCTTTCAGCAAAAATAAATATAATCATTGCTGAGACTGCCACACCATTCACTTCGGCTATCAATGGAATAGCCATCCCGGTGTTCATCAATGTTGACCAGACTTTCAAATAATAATCTCGGGAACGAATTGCAAACCCATCGCGTAATGCGGTCTGCGCGTACATCTGGTACAAGAAGGGTAAATCTTCTTCCGTACCCTGCCTTATTTGAACACCCTTCTTTTCTGCCAGTCGGATGTTGTACCGGGTTTTTTGCTTGAACCGCGATAGAAGCTCATCAGTCTCAAGTGATAGATCTAAAAATATAGTATTCCTGAATTGGAGTTGTTCATTTGAATATTCCCAGCCAATGGTCTTCAATACATCAGTAGTACTATTTATTCCATCGGGAATAACATCTATCTCTACCTCAGGGTCTATTTTTAGAAATATTGCATTCTGCTCTCTGGCGATTTTCACCAAATCCTTTAGAACTACCTGACAAATATTCATATCCTGCCAGTCGCATAAAGGTCCACGCGGTGAGTACAACAAGCTCATAGGAAGAACAGGAATTTTTTTCCTGTGAATGCACACTCCAGCAACTATTCTGCTGGAAGAATCCTTCCATATATAAAATAGAGGTTTCCAACCATTTATCTCTTTTAACTCCGCCCATTCCACCGTCTGCAGGATATGCGGATTTGGTAAGGAAGAAATGATTGATTTCCACTCTTCAGGGGATGGATTAGCTATTTTTTCTATAACAAACATCTATCCACCTAATGTTTTTTGTTTTCTTCTGCCAATATACCATTGATATAATTTGTAAGGTATTGGTGAATAAACACGATCGTGGGCAGTAGCCGATCTGAAAACTTCTCCCCCAAAGCCACGCTTAAATCTATATACACCCCATAATCCATCAGACCTGCCTTCAAATCCTACCTCCAGATCAGATCCCTCTTCATCAGGTATACCCCAGAGGTCATATGTCTTGCATCCTTGCGCTATCGCCCAACGGATACCTTCCCATTGGACCAAATAGGTCGGCATACGATTCCTCTCAAGATTGGTAGAAGCGCCATAAACATACCAGGAACGATCTCCCTGCTTTATGACCATAATTGCAGCCAGAGGCGTTGTATCTAAGAATCCGCATAACACTTCTACTTGACCAGATTTATGATATTCCTCAAACACCTTCTGATAATACAATGCTGTGTGTACTCCAAACCCATCTCTGTCAGCTGTAATAGCAAACATTTTTCCAAGTGATTCAAAATCGCGCCAGGGTTTTACAACAATACCCTTTTTAACTGCCAGGTTGATGTTGTACCTTGTTTTCTGTTTCATCCGTGATAATACAGCATCTTCACCAGCAGAAAGATCCACAATTATTGTCCTTCTCGGTTGGATATTGTCAGATTCTTGAAATGCAACCCATGTGTCTTGTTTAAGGGTATTGTCACCTTCCCAGTAATCAGGTTCGATTTTTAGAAAAATCGCACTCTGGGCATGGCAAAGCTCATTCAACTCAGACCAGAAATTCTGGTCAGGTTTTCCTACTGGTCCTTTAGGAATATAGGCAATTGTCTGTTTTAACGGAAGCTTTCGAAAAAGGACCTGTGCTCCAACATCACCTACTTGAATACGTCTGGGATACCAACCAAAGTGAGATTTAACTTCACCCCAGGCGCCGCATTGAAGAAAATGTGCTTCAGGGTGATGTTGAAGAAATGCATCCCATTCCTGTTTGGTTAGTGTGGTCATCAGTCAATGGAAGTTAGTTCCGGTGGGGGAGTGCTTCGCACAGCAGATCCTGGTATCAGTTCATCCAGCAGGGCAACAACAGAAGTCGTGTCACCTTCCTGAGCCAGGTGGATTAATTCTTCCACGCTTTGGTGAAGTGTCTCTCCGCTGAGATTATCCTGACCATCCAAACGGTAGACATCCGGATGCTGCGTCCTGGCAAAAGTATGCCCTTCATCCCATAATTCTTCTGACAGCTTTTCTCCAGGGCGAATTCCGGTGAAGACAATTTCGATATCTTTCCCCGGTTGCAATCCTGAAAGACGGATCAAATCTTCAGCCAGATCCAAAATACGAACCTGCTGGCCCATATTAAGAACAAACACCTCTCCACTCTCGCCCATCGCGGCAGCTTGGAGTACAAGATGTACAGCCTCTGGGATGGTCATGAAGTATCGCTTCATATCAGGATGCGTAACTGTTATTGGACCACCGCGAGCAATTTGTCTTTTAAATAACGGCACCACACTACCCCGGCTGCCCAAAACATTTCCGAAGCGCACAACACTATATGGCTTACCGGTTCTTCTGGCTGTATCCAGTACCATCATCTCTGCCATACGTTTCGTGGCACCCATGACATTTACTGGGCGTATCGCTTTATCTGTCGATATCATTACTAACCGGTTTACACCTGTTGCATTACAAACGGATACGACATTTCGAGTGCCCAGGACGTTATTAGTAATTGCTTCGCATACATTCATTTCCATTAATGGAACATGTTTATGCGCTGCAGCGTGGAACACAATATCTGGTCGTAATTGAGTAAATACATCCTGAAGACGTGGATAATCGCGAATATCTGCGATCACAGGACGCAAAGGTAGTGACGGATAGTCCTCCCTTAACTCAATCAGGGCTTCAAAAATACTGTTTTCACCGTGCCCCAGGAGAATTAAAGATGAAGGTCCCCACCGTGAAACCTGTCTGCAGATTTCACGTCCAATGGAACCGCCAGCCCCTGTGACCAGAACTGTTTTTCCACCCAGTTTTGAGCCAACCAGTTCATCATTGATTCGGGTAAGGTCCCTCCGTAACAGGTCAGCAATATCAACATCACGCAAGCGATTGACACTAACCTTGCCGCCAATCAATTCATAGATGCCAGGCATGGTTCTGAATGGCACCCCTTTTAGCCGGCATACATCCGCAACAAGTCTAACAACCCGTCCGGGAGCTGATGGTATGGCAATAACCACTTCATCAACCTGTTGATTATCTAGAACTTTGGCAAGATCATTCAGCACACCGACAACTGGAACACCATAGATCTGATTATTCTGCTTTTCTCTGGCATCATCCAGGTAGCCAACCGGGATGAGGTTTATTTGTGGATTTTTCTGCATCTCCCGAACAACAAGAGCGCCAGCATCGCCTGCCCCAACAATCAGTAGTTTTCGCGCGTTCGGCACGAAACGCGACAAATTTGTATTTGTCTTATTTTCGGCAAGCAGTCTGAAGATAAAACGCAACCCGCCCACTGCAAGGATGGATGCCAGCCAGTCAATAATTAATACTGAGCGCGGAAATCCAATGAAAAGCCCAAGACTAAAGAGGCTGATCATCGTTACAGAAACTAGGATGGATGCTGAGGTAACCGCAGCAACTATTAGTTTTAATTCCTGGACACTGGCATAGATCCAAAGCCTCCGATACAAGCCAAACTCAAAATAAATCAGAGGTTTGATGATTAGCGAGAGTCCGACCATCCATAGCATGGATGGTGTATAGAATGGAAATACCGTATTGAGCTCTAATCGGACAACATAACTGCCAAGCACAACAGCGAGGATTAATACCAGATCGCCTAATAAGACAAATCTATTTCTGATAAATGGTTTAGTTTTCAATTTCTCATCCACACAAGCGTTTGTTTCAGCCCGGTTTTCAGATCTTCCGTTATTGAAAAATCAAGCAATTTTCTTGCCAGTGAAGGATCTCCATATGAATCATAGATATCTCCCAACCGTGCGTTTTTATATTTGGGTTTATTAGAGTCTGGGATTAGCTGACGTATAGAGTTAATGAGTTGATTAATGGTTGTTGGCTCACCGCTGCAGATATTTATGGCTGATCCATTTGCCGCATCAGATTTTGCAGCCAGTAAATTTGCTCTGGCGATATCTTTTACGAAAACAAAATCACGGGTTTGGTTTCCATCACCATAAACAGTAATTTGCTCACCAGTAATGGCTTTTTGCATGATTATTGGGATTACAGCCGCGTATGGAGAATTGGGATTCTGACGGGGACCATAGACATTGAAATATCGAAGACAGACAACGGGGAGATTAAAAGAACGGGAATAGAGGGAAGCCAGAATTTCATCCATCTGTTTAGATGCACCGTAAGGAGATAATGGCATAAGGGCAGCATCTTCAGAAATTGGCAGAACCACCTGTTCCCCATATACAGCTGCGCTGGATGAAATGACTACCTTTTTCACCTTCATTTCAGCAGCTGTTTGTAACAGCAAATTCGTGCCATGGACATTAATATCAAAACAAACATCTGGATTTTTCATTGAATCTGCAACTGAGATATGAGCGGCGAGATGGAAAACCAGATCAATTTCACCTGCAAAAGCTCTCTTCACATCATCCTGTGACCGAATGTCACCTTGTATGAATTCGATATTATTCTTATTGCCCGCAAGATGATCCAGGTTCCCTGTGGAAAGGTTATCGAGTACTCTGACTTGGTAACCAAATTCAACAAGTGTATCCACCAGGTGAGAGCCAATAAAACCAGCGCCACCTGTGACAAGTGCTTTCATATTATTGTCCTCTCAATCCGATTGCTGCACCAAGAGTGCGAATTATTATGATAATATCCAGGAAAAGGTTACGCCTGCGAATATAATACAAATCATATTCAAGTTTTGTGGCTGTATCTTCCACCGTTCCAGCATAGCCAAAATTTACTTGTGCCCAACCGCCTATGCCCGGTTTAACAAGCAGGCGAGCCCGGTAAAACGGAATATTCTTTTGGAGTTCCTGTACCATTCCGGGACGTTCAGGGCGCGGACCAACCAGACTCATTTGCCCCAAAAGAACATTCACAAACTGTGGTATTTCATCCAGGTGGCTTTTCCGTAAGAATCTTCCCACCCGTGTAACACGGGTATCATGCTCCTGCGCAAATCTGGGTTTTCCATCCTTTTCAGATTCAACGACCATGGTTCTGAACTTGATAATGTTGTATGGTTGCCCACCTTTACCAAGCCGCTTTTGATAATAGAAAATTGGTTTACCCGTGTCCAGGAGAATCGCGATGGATACAAATGGAAAAATCAACAGAAGGATAATTACGCCAACGATACCACCCACAATATCCATAAAACGTTTTGCTAATTCATAGAATCCACCGATGCGAGCCTGATCACCAAATCCTCGCAGAACCCAATCGGATTCAAGATGGAAGATTGGTACCCGGTTGAATAACTCTTCATATACTGATTGCATCGTTGTGATACTTATCCCTTTTTCTTGGGCATCTAGAATAGACTGGAACATAGCGCCATTCATTTCACCGGATATGGCAATTACCAGATCGGAGATACTCTCATCATCGACCAATTGCAGTAATGCTTTGTGTCCCCCCAGAACCTTATATCCCATGATCTCTGTTCCGATCTTTTGGGAATCATCATCCACCCAGCCCACAATTTCAAATGGAGGAGGGGTTACGGTCTTGATCATTTGAGCTAGGGTTATTCCGGAATTCCCAGCTCCCACCAACAGAACCCGACGAATAAAGGGTTGAGCAGTGAAAATGCGGATATATAAAAGGCGCCATAGGAGAGTTAATAAAATTGCCGATGCAATAAAAGCAGCTATTCCCCGGCGAGGTAAAGATTTCGGTGTTGATGTGAAGTAAATTACAAGATAGATACCCAGGCAAATCACCGCCGCGAGAAGTACTCCTCGAATAGTATCCTTCCACCTGGA
>CAZRKL010000041.1:0-6049 GCA_964600595.1 uncultured Leptolinea sp. | reverse complement strand
GAATGTGCCTGTTTAGATTTCATCCATTCTCTTTGCCTGGCTCACCTTTTCTATGATTTAAGTTCAACAAACAAAATAGAAAGCCAGATCCCCAACTATGATGCATGATAGCGATTGCCAAGGGTACACCCATTATAAATGCCCCATCTTGTTTTGATAAGGCAATCTTTAGAGATGCAATCATTAAGATCGAAGAATATAACACAACGACACCAAATAAAATCCAGAAAAAGAACGAATAAACAAAAGACAGGATTAATAATCCCAATAATCCTAATAGATAAAGTGGAGGAAGAGCTTGCCGCCACCTTACTGTACCAGGATATTTACGTACCATCTTAGCTTTCCAGTATCCATAACGCCAATATTGCTTAGCTAATGCTGAAAATGTGGGCCGGGAGAAATATACACACTGAATTTTCGGATCAAGATACACTCTACCGCCAGCTTTCAGAATTCGAACATTTAATTCATAATCTTCATTCGTTAATAGCGTCTCGTTGTATGCTCCCAATGAAACAATGAATTCTTTACGATACGAACCAAAAGGGACAGTATCAACATAACCTGCTTTAGTTGAATGCCGGTAACCTGCATCACCAACACCAATAGGATGAGATGCAGCAACAGCAATTGAACGCCCGATCCAGTCGTTTTTACCTGGTCGAATTAACCAGACTCCTCCCACATTCTCTGCAATACCCTGTTTAAGGAGGGTTACACATTTTTCGATGTAATCAGAAGCTGGAATGGAGTGCGCGTCCAATCGGACAATAAATTCACCTTGAGCTGCTTGAATACCGATATTCAATCCCGAGGGGATTGTCTTTTTTGTGTTGTCAACAATTCTGACTTCTATATTTGGGTGTGCAGCGGAAAAACGATTAATTTCTGCTCTGGTCCCATCTGTTGACAAGCCATCTGCAATGATTACTTCCAGATCATTTATTGGAAATGTCTGTTGGGAGATTGACTCCAGCAATGGATAAATTGTTTTTTCTTCGTTGTAACAAGGGATTACTACTGAAACAGTTAGCATATCTCTGCTTTTCGTTTTTTGATGCTTAATTTTACCATTAGACTTGTCTGCATATTTAAATCAAAAAAGGAAGCTGGGTTCTTCGCCAGCTTCCTGAAAATCATTGTTTCTAACTTTGGAAGTGCCTTAATATTGCTACTGCTTCAATCTCAACTGCAGCCCCTTTAGGGAGCGCTCCAACCTGTACCGCCGATCTAGCAGGAGGTTGGTCTTTGAAGAACTCCTGATATATCCCGTTCATGCGTGAAAAATCATTGATATCTCTCAAAAACACCGTGGTTTTCAGCACACTAGCCAGATCAGTTCCAGCAGATGACAGGATGGATTCGAGGTTATGCAATGCCTGTCTGGTCTCCGCTTCAACTCCTCCATCCACAATAACACCACTTGCTGGATCCATCCCCAGTTGTCCTGATGTATATATGATATGCCCTGCGCGAATAGCCTGAGAATAGGGTCCTATTGCTTTGGGGGCTTTTTCAGATGTGATTATTTCCTTTTGGACATCCATTGACATCTCCAATCTCCCGATCACTTTTTCTTTGGCTTGATGTGTTTTATATCTTTCATAAATTGTTTGGCTTCACGAAGGATTTTTATGCATTCAAGGTTACGGGCTTGCATTGTGATTGCAACCCCTTGGAATTTGGCGACTGTGTATTTTGCCATTGGACGATTAACTACTTTCATTTTGCTGTTGAATCCGAAATGGTTTTCCATGAGCAATTTACCTTCAATTTCATGATTCAAACCCGCGTAATATGCGCTACGGTAATCGTAGTAGTACTTACGCATCTGGATCCAATTTTTATCACCCTTGTTATAAAGTGCCTGGTAATCATTTAGAAGGCGGTTCAGACCCTTATCCATAGTATGAAGTTTGGCAACTTCTTTTTTATATATCTTCCGGTAGGTGTTATATTGCGTTAACAGAATATCCGTCCCACCAGTTGCAGGATTTTTTGTTTCAGCTCCCCACACTATGGATTGGGGCATAAAGAGACCGACCATGATGGTGAGAAGAGCAGAAATCAGGAATAACCTGGTAACCACCCTCTGATTACTTAACCAGTTAAACATAATACACCTCACTAATTACTAGTTTCGTACATTTTTAAATGCAAGAACTATTCCATTATGAACTGGAAATATGGGAATTGTATTAAATGGGGATCGAGATACGAAGAAACCCGTCCAAAATTTACCCTTATCATCAACAATCTTTTCAGGTCTGCATTATTGCCAAATTATCCCACGCATATTTCCGAGATTATCAGAAAATACCTTTTATTAAGATAATGAATGAAGAAAAATATCCTTGGTCATTGAAATCTTGTCATGATTGGCAAGAATAAACACCAAAGATATTTTAATTTTGTTATGTTCCAGTGGAAGGATTTATTTCAATTCGGGGAATTTTAGAAAGTAGATGATATCCTGTAAACAAACATCGAACAATTCATCCATAATATTTTGTTCAGCAGAATAGGGACCGCCAAATGTTCCGTCCCCGTACACCTGGCGGCTCTGCGCTGCATTTAGTAATCCTGAGTAGGATACAGGCTTTTTACTTCCCAGGGGTAATTCGGCAACACGGGTGAAATTGAACGCTTCCATCCAATTCGCGTGTTCTGGCGGAAGGTCGTATTTTTGAGCCAAAGCACTCACACTGTTAGACATCCACCATGCATACCAAATGATCCTTAACCCTGTCAGCTCGTTCGCCAATTCTACACATTTATCTCTGGCTAATTCATTTCCGCCATGACCATTGATAACCATGATTCGTCGAAACCCACTACCATATAACGATCGGATTACATCCTCTACCAGCATTAATAGTGTTTCACAACGCAGGCTGATAGTCCCAGGGTAAGAAAGAAAGTAAGGGGTAACTCCCAAAGTAAGCTCTGGCGCGATCAGTACATCGGTTTGTTTTGAAGCAGCATCTGCTAATGCCAGGGGAATTCGCACATCTGTTTGCAGGCTGAGGTATCCATGCTGTTCTGATGAACCCAAAACGACCATCACCCGATCATCCTGCTTCAAGTATTCTTCAACATCCATCCAATTGAGATCGCCAAATCGCATTTTCCACCTCACAAAACACTACACAACAATATTAACCAATCTTCCAGGGACAACAATTATCTGACGAGGTTCTTTACCCTCTAATGCTTTTTGCACCGCAGGGCTGGAGAGCGCGGCAGTTTTTACCTCATCCTCTGAGATTTCCACCGGCACATTAATCCGGTCACGCAGCTTGCCATTTACCTGAACAACCAGTGTAACTTCTTCTTGAGCAGCAGCCGCTTCATTAACCGCCGGGAATGGCTGATTGTGAATGGAGTATGGTTTTCCCATCTTCATCCATAATTCTTCTGCAAGATGAGGGCATACTGGAGCTAGCATCAATGCATAAATCTCGAGGGCTTCCTGCCATTCCGTAGATCCTACAGCGCCTGACTGAGCTGCTTTATACATCTCATTCATCAATTCCATCAGGCTTGAGATGATCGTGTTAAATTCAAACAATTCGAAATCCCTTGTGATTGAGCGTAAAGTCTGATGCAGTTTTCTACGCAATACTTTGATCACGTCTGGGCTGGCTTTCTTACCAGATGATTTTTCGTGATAAATTGCCCACACCCGGCGCAGCCAACGGGAAGTGCCATCTATTCCAGTACTGGACCAGGGAGCTCCTAATTCCCAACGTGCAAAGAACATCAGATAAGCACGAACTGTATCAGCGCCATACTTATGCACCAGACTATCTGGAGCAACTACATTCCCACGACTCTTGCTCATCTTTTCAGAATTTTCAGCCAGAACCATCCCCTGATTACGAAGTTGCACCATGGGTTCCCGGGTTGGCACCACACCAATGGCATGCAAAGCTTTGTGGAAAAAGCGGGTATAGATGAGATGCATGTTGGCGTGTTCAATTCCACCAGTGTAAACATCTACAGGCATCCAGTAATCATATTCTTTTGGATCAAAAGGACCTTGATGGTACCATGGTGACAGATAGCGAAGATGATACCAGGATGAGCACATAAAAGTATCCATGGTATCCGTTTCACGGGTTGCTTCTCCACCACAAGTTGGGCAGGTTGTTTTCTTCCATGTTGGATGCAGCTTTAACGGACTTTCGCCTGTTGGTTTCCATTCCACATCATCAGGCAGAAGCACAGGCAGTTGATCTTCAGACAACGGCACAGCTCCACATTTCTCGCAGAATACAATTGGAATTGGAGCTCCCCAGTAGCGCTGGCGCGAGATCAACCAATCTCTCAGACGATAGCTGGTTGTTGCTTTCCCTACCCCAAGCTTCTCCACAAACGCAATTGCCTTATCAATCGCCTGGTCGGCAGGCGTTCCAGTCAGATCACCGGAATTAACCATGCGACCAATCGCGGGAACTGATGCTTCCATATCTTCTTCACAGATCAGTTCAATATCTTCGGGTTGGATGACTACTTTTACAGGCAAATTGAATTTACGGGCAAATTCAAAGTCACGCTGGTCGTGCGCAGGTACAGCCATAATGGCTCCAGTACCATAGGTGATCAAGACGTAATCAGCGATCCACACAGGCACTTTTTCGCCATTCACTGGATTAATGGCATATCCACCTGTAAATACGCCTGTCTTTTCTTTGTCTGCCGCTTCACGCTGAACATCACTCTGACGCAGAGATTGTTGGATATAGTCGTTAACAATATCCTTTTGATCTGAAGTTGTTAACTTTTCAACCAGCGGATGCTCCGGTGCGAGCACCATAAAGGTAACTCCCCACAATGTATCAGGACGAGTGGTAAACACCTCTAATTCATCGCCAGCTTCTGTTTTAAATCTAACCGAAGCTCCGGTTGAACGACCAATCCAATTGGTTTCCAGGGTTTTTACTTTCTCTGGCCAATCAATTTGCGAAAAATCTAGCAGATCATCGGCAAATTTTGTGGTTTTAAAGAACCACTGGGCTAAATTCTTCTTAATTACCGGTGTACCACATCTTTCACAGTGGCGATCATCCCCCCAAACCTGCTCACGTGCCAGTGTGGTATTACAATTTGGGCACCAATCAACCGGAGACATCTTCCGGTATGCCAGGTCATTCTTAAAAAACTGCAGGAAAAACCACTGAGTCCATTTGTAATATTCTGGATCACAGGAGACTGCTTCACGACGCCAGTCGAAAATCGCCCCCATGCTGCGCATTTGAATACGCATTTTTTCAATATTCGCATATGTCCATTTCTTGGGATGGATGTTCCGCTTAATTGCCGCATTTTCTGCGGGTAATCCAAATGCATCAAACCCCATGGGGAAAAGAACATTATATCCACGCATGCGCATGTATCTGGCTCTCGCGTCAGGAGGGATCATTGCATACCAATGCCCGATATGAAGATCACCTGAAGGATACGGCAGCATAGTGAGCGCGTAGTGCTTTGGGCGGGAAGGATCAATGTTGGATTGATAAATGCCATCCTCTTCCCACTTCTTTTGCCAGCGAGGTTCAATCTCGGCGGGGTTATAAAAGTTGGGGTCTTCGTGATTAGCCATGTCGTCTCCTGATTATGATCCTTAGCTTGATATCAAAACAAAAAACTCCGTCCACTCAGGGACGGAGTTACTCTCCGTGGTACCACCCTGATTGTCAGTATAACTGACCACTCAGGAAGCGCTAACGGGCTGACCCGTTTCCGGTTACTCTATTCGCCGAAAAAAGCTGCCTTTTTCAGGCTGACAGGCGAGTTTGGTGTTAGACACTCCGCAGGTGCCGGGTGGATTTTCAGCTACTCCATCCACTTCTCTAACGGATCACTTACTACTCCTGCCTTACTCTTAGTGGACCCAGCGAGATTCGAACTCGCGACCTTCTCAATGCCATTGAGACGCGCTCCCAACTGCGCTATGGGCCCCAATTAGTGCCTGCTTATTGCATCGCACAGTGGACCTGGAGGGATTCGAACCCTCGACCTCTTCAGTGCGATTGAAGCGCGC